>JBILCO010000258.1:0-3461 GCA_044353075.1 Burkholderiaceae bacterium | reverse complement strand
GTCTGGGGGCACGTTTCGCGAAAATTCTGGCCGAAGCCGGCGCCCAAGTGGTGCTGGCGGCGCGTCGGGTAGAGCGCCTGAAGGAGCTGCGTGCCGAGATCGAATCCAATGGCGGCGCCGCGCATATCGTGACGATGGATGTTACGGACCATGACAGCATCAAGTCCGCCATCGCGCATGCCGAAACTGAGGCGGGGCCGATCGATATTCTGGTGAATAACTCCGGTGTATCGAGCACCCAGCGTTTGGTCGATGTGACGCCGGAAGATTATCGCTATGTGATGGACACCAATCTGCAGGGCGCCTTCTTTGTGGCGCAGGAAGCGGCCAAGCGCATGATTTTGCGCGCCAAGGGCGATCCCTCGCGCCAGCATCGCATCATCAATATCGCTTCGGTTGCCGGACTGCGCGTACTGTCGCAGATCGGTGTGTATTGCATGAGCAAAGCGGGCGTGGTGCAGATGACGAAAGCGATGGCGCTGGAGTGGGGGCGTCACGGCATCAATGTGAATGCGATCTGCCCCGGCTATATCGAAACCGAAATCAACCGCGAATACTTTCAGAGCGAAGGCGGCCAAAAACTGATCGATATGCTGCCGCGCAAACGCATTGGCTATCCCGAAGATCTGGACGGACTGCTGCTCTTGCTCTCGGCTGACGAGTCGCGTTTCATCAATGGCGCGATCATTACCGCCGACGATGGTATGGCAGCGTTCTGATGAACTCCGACGAAGGCTACACGCTGGTCCACGCCGTTCGCATGCCCCTGCGCTGGGGGGATATGGACGCGATGGGCCACGTGAACAATACCTTGTACTTCCGCTATCTGGAGCAGGCCCGTATCGAATGGTTCGAGGCGCTCGGCTGTCCCGCCGATCCTGGTGGTGTCGGGCCCGTCATCATCAGCGCACACTGTACTTTTTTGAAGCAGCTGCGTTATCCGGGCGAGATCGAAGTGCGCACGCTGGTCGGTGAATTCGGCCGATCCAGCTTTCATACGCGACAAAGGATCGTGCGCGTGGATGCGCCGGACGTGCTGTATGCCGAAGGTGGTGCGAAAGTGGTGTGGGTGGATCAGCGGGTGGAGAAGTCGCTGCCCTTGCCTGAGGCGATGCGGGAGCGTTTGGTCAAACCTTGTTTTTGAAATGGCAATGGCGTATTCGCCGTTGCGTGCCCTGCAGGGGGAGATTCAGCGTCTTTCGTCACGCGATGGCTACGACGTTTTGGTGGTAGCTTAGTAGTAAACCGTTATTCTTGTACCATGTCACATCATTGAGGAGTCAATATGATGACCACAGCAGAAAAACTTTGGGAAGTCACGCGATCGCTGCCAGAACCCTTGCTGAATGAGGTGCTCGACTTTGCCGAATTTTTGCAAGCGAAGCGTGGTGTTGCGGTAAATGCTGAACCGTCCCTGCACTTGTCGTCTCTGTGCGGGGGGCTGGAGTCTTCGAAGTCCTTCGCGGCCGACCCTTTAACCATTCAGCGACAGATGCGCGATGAGTGGCATTAAGTATTTGCTCGATACTAATTTTATTTTGGGCTTGCTGAAGGCAACGCCCGAAGCGCTCGCAATTGTGACGGAGCGTGATTTATTGGCCTCCAGCTGTGCATACAGCGCAGTGACACGCATGGAGCTGCTGGGCTATCCCAACATCACCAGCGATGAAGAGCGTTTGATTTCTGACCGGCTGTCGAAATTTACTTACCTGTCGATCTCTTCCGAGGTTGAGGATTTGGCCATAGCGCTGCGCCGCACGCGTAAATTGAAGCTGCCAGATGCTTTGATTGCAGCTACTGCAATTCACTACAGTCTGGAATTGCTCACTCTGGATCAGGCACTCTTGGCAATCGCTAAAACAATTAATACGTAAACAAGCGGATCTTTGTTCGGTTTTAACAATGATAAATGCGAAGCCACTCGCTGACCGCAGAGAGTCCTGACGGCACTATCCTCAGACTGGCAGCTTATAGGCCAGCAGATGCTCAATCTTCACGTAATTGAGCGCGTTCACATGCGTGCACTCCAGCACCACATGGGGTGCCACGCCCGCATCAAAGGCTTCTTTCCAGCGTAACGCGCACAGACACCAGCGGTTACCCGGCACGAGGCCCGGGAAACGGTACTCGGGGCGCGGTGTGCTCAGGTCGTTACCGCGCTGGCGTGAGTAGTCCAGGAATTCTTCCGTCATTTCAGCGCAAATCACATGCGAGCCGCGATCGGATTCATCGGTGTTGCAGCAACCATCGCGGAAATAGCCGGTCATGGGATCAGTGGAGCAAGGTTTCAGTGGGGTGCCGAGGACGTTGATTGCCATGTTGATGTTTGTTTATGATGAGAGGCTTTTGAACCGAACGCTTGCCTAATGCGGTATTGTACGGCCCCGTCAGCGCTTGTGCTGACGCTCTCGGCCTAGGATGCCAGAACAGTTCACTCGAGGGGATTCATGAAAAAAGTATATCCGGATGCCGCCAGCGCGCTGGCCGGCGTGGTCAGAGATGGCCAGACGATTGCGGTCGGCGGCTTCGGCCTGTGCGGTATTCCCGAGGCGCTGATTGCAGCGCTGCGCGATTCGGGCGTACAAAACCTGACAGCGATTTCCAATAACGCCGGCGTTGATGGTTTTGGTCTGGGCCAGCTACTGGCCACCCGCCAGATCAAAAAAATGATTGCCTCCTACGTTGGCGAAAACAAGGAATTCGAGCGCCAGTATCTGGCGGGCGAGCTGGCACTGGAATTCACACCGCAGGGCACGCTCGCGGAAAAACTGCGGGCCGGCGGCGCCGGTATTCCAGCTTTCTTCACCAAAACCGGTGTCGGCACGGTTGTGGCCGATGGCAAGGAAGTGCGCGAATTCGATGGCGAGCAGTATGTGATGGAACGCTCACTGGTGGCTGATGTGTCGCTGGTCAAAGCCTGGAAGGCTGACCCGACCGGCAACCTGATTTTCCGCAAGACGGCGCGCAACTTCAATCCGAATGTGGCGATGGCCGGCAAGGTCACGATCGTCGAAGTCGAACAACTGGTGGTAACCGGTGAACTGGAGCCGGATTCCATTCACACGCCGGGTATTTTCGTTCACCGCATTGTCGTGAACGCCCACCCCGAGAAGCGCATTGAACAACGCACGGTTAGTGCAAAGTAAGGCGGAGAAATCACCATGGCATGGACACGTGAACAAATGGCAGCACGCGCTGCAAAAGAATTGCAAGATGGTTTTTATGTGAATCTTGGCATCGGCTTGCCGACCTTGGTTGCCAATTATGTGCCGACCGATATCGAAGTCTGGCTGCAGTCAGAAAATGGTTTGCTGGGTATCGGTCCGTTTCCGACCGAAGAGGCGGTTGATGCGGATCTCATTAACGCCGGCAAGCAAACGGTAACAGCCTTGCCCGGTTCATCGATTTTCAGTTCGGCGGATTCGTTTGCAATGATCCGGGGTGGCAAGGTCAACATCGCC
>JBILCO010000032.1:0-12157 GCA_044353075.1 Burkholderiaceae bacterium | reverse complement strand
TGACGCCCGATCTGGTGAAAGTTGTTGACTGGCCGGCTTCGAGTACACCACCGGGCGCTCATAAAGACATTACTTCACTAGATGGGCGAGTGCTGCGCACCAGCCTGTTACGGGGAGAAGCGATCATCGATTCCAAGCTGGCACCTCTGGGAACCACCGGTGGTTTATCGGCTGTTATTGGCGAGGGGCGGCGTGCAATGACAGTCAGAGTCAATGACGTGATTGGCGTTGCCGGATTTGCGTTACCCGGTAACTACGTAGACATCCTTGTCAATACTCAGCGTGACAATGAAAGCGATTCAGGCCGAGACAAACAAATTTCCAAGATTGTCCTTGAGCGCATCCTGGTACTGGCAGTTGCCCAGGACGTTGGACGCGATGAAACCAAGCCGCGCGTCGTCAATGCGGTCACTCTCGAAGTGACACCTGCGCAGGCAGAAAAACTCGATCTTGCACGCAGCGTTGGCAGCCTCTCGCTGGTACTACGCAACCAGATGGATCCTCAGGCAGCCAGTACCGAGGGCGCGATGAAATCTTCCCTGCTGGATGAGCGTGCGACACCGCTTGCGAAACAAAAAACAGTCAATCTCCCGTCATTACCGACTTTGGCAAGGAAGAAGTCAAAACCGCCGGTGACTCCGCCAAAACCCGAGGTCGTTGTCGCGGAAACTGTCCAAGTACCCGAAAAAAAAATAGCGCCAGTCGCAACACCTGCTGTTAACAACGCGGCCGCGATGACGGACGTTTTTTGTGTCGGTGTCATAAATGGCGTACGAAATTCCACCGAGTGCTACTGAACTCCCAAACCAACACGAACAAGAGGAGAAACATCATGCTGCAACGTCGCACGAAGCAAAGAATGATGATGGCCATGAGCCTGTTATTGCCATCCGCTTTGAGCTGGTCAGAGGACAGCGATATGAATGCGATCGAACGTGCATCCCGCCCCAGCCCCGGCAAGGTGACGCCGGCCACAATGAACAGTTTGCAAGGCTTGAGCTGCAATGGCGAGGCCGTATCGCCTGCGAAGATGACACTACCTATCGGGAAGTCAACACTGCTGCGATTGCCTGAAGAGGTCACCAACCGCACCCTTGCAAATCCCTCGGTCGCCCAAGCCATGCTGGTCTCGCCCGCGACACTTTATTTGCTGGGCGTGGAAGTGGGTACGACCAACATGATCTTGCAGGGAAAAAGCGGTAAATGTACGGCTATTGATGTGACTGTCACGATGGATCCTGCCGCATTGCAGACAACGCTGTCAGAGCTCATGCCCGAGGAAAAAAATATACGCGTAACGGCTGCTGCTGACAGTCTTGTGCTCAGCGGTACGGTTACAGATGCGATGGTCGCTGCCCGTGTCTACGATCTGGCCCTGGCCTTTGTACGACGACCGGCGACAATGAGCACCGCAGCGCAGCAAGAAGGTATGGCCAATACCAGCGGTAACAGTGCACAAAGTGCCTTGTCAACGAATCCGGCATTACAGCAGTTGCGTATCGTGAATTTATTGCAGGTCACAGATGCTCAGCAGGTCATGCTCGAGGTGAAAGTCGCAGAGGTATCGAAAATCCTGCTCGATAAATTGGGTGTAAACGTCACCGGCTCACCCACCAGCGGCTCAGTCACCTACAGTATTTTGTCAAACTTTCTAACGGGGTCTGCGGGAACCGTGGGTGTCAATCGTGCGTCAGGTTCTGGCGTGAATCTGGATGCAGAGAAAAAAGACAGTTTGATTAAAATTCTTGCCGAGCCTAATGTCATGGCTATCAGCGGACAGGAAGGCAGCTTTTTGGCAGGCGGTCGCATTCTGATTCCGGTCGGCCAAGATTCGGTGGGTGGCATTGGTCGTGTCACGCTGGAAGAAAAAGAATTCGGTGTCGGTCTCAAGTTCACACCCACGGTACTTTCCGGTGGCCGAATCAATTTGCGAGTAGCGCCTGAAGTATCCGAACTCTCGCGCGAGGGTATAGGAATCACCTCGGTCAATGGCAGCCGCTCTGTACTGCCACTCATCACCACTCGACGCGCATCCACAACGGTCCAGTTGGCCGATGGACAGAGCTTCGCTATCGGTGGCCTCATTAAAAACAATACAACCACCAATATCAAAGCCTTCCCTATCCTTGGAGAAATTCCTATTCTGGGGGCGCTTTTCCGGAGTAGTGATTTTCAGCGAGACCGTACCGAGCTGGTGTTCATCGTGACACCCAGATTGGTGAAGCCGCTGCCAGCAGATTATCGACTGCCTACCGATGGTGTGCTCGATCCTTCGCGCAAAGACCTGTTCATCGATGGAAAACTGGAGGGGGGTGGCCAATCAAAATCTGATGATGGTGCAAAGGGATTTCAATTGAAGTAATCCATTTTTGAATAAAAGCCACTGATCACATCGATGAGGTATACGGAATGAAATTCCACGAGTATTCACAATTCATTCGCACGCATCTAGTGCCAGCATTTTTTCTTGCCACACTGTGCGCATGTGCGCCGACCACCCCGCAATTGGATAAACAATTCGGTGATTCGGTGCGGCAGACGCGAGCGCAGCAAATCATGAACCCGCAGGCCGGCGGTGATGCGCCTGTCAATGGTGTTGATGGTGTAGTAGCACGGGAATCCATCGGACGCTATCGCAGCAGTTTTCGCGAGCCACCCCCTGCGCCCGCGCCGCTGACGAGTGGTACGGGACGCTGATGAGCATGCGATCAGCCAGATTCACGAGAGTACGATCCTCTTGTCGAGCGCAACTCGCACCACGAGGGACACAGGGTGGTGCTGTAGCAATCGTGGTAGCGATGGCACTGATCGCGATGGTGGGTATCGTGGGTCTGGCGCTCGATCTTGGCAAACTGTATGTTGCGCGCGCCGAATTGCAGAACGCCGCCGATGCCTGCGCTCTCGCTGCTGTGCACTCGCTCAATGGTGCAACAACTCGTCAGCTCGACATGGCTGAAGCGGCAGGCCTGACCACAGGCCTTCGTCATAAAGTGCAGTTTCAAGCAAACACGGTGAGCCTGCGTCAGAACGCCAGTATCGGGTTTGCCGAGCAGGTCGAGGGACCCTGGCTTTTAAAAAACACACTCGGCCCCGGGGACCCGAGTATCTTGCGCATGCGCCATGCGCAATGCACGATTGCCGAGACGGGGATAGAAACCTGGTTCATCCATGTGCTCAATGCATTACCGGGTGTTGCAATCGGCACGCAGCAAGTCTCTGCCAGTGCTATCGCTTCTCTGCTCAATTCACAAACGACTTGCGCGATACCTGTGGCAATCTGTGCCGAGCAACTGACAGCTAACCCTCAAGTCGGTCAATGGATCAAGGGTGTGAATTCACCCTCAGACGACAGTAGCAGTGACTTTCACTGGGTCGATCTGAACCTCAGCAGCAAGAACAACAGCACGCGCGACATCGCTGATATGTTGTCGGGCAATGGTGCTTGTGAATTGCCCGTGACCGGCATGGAGGTCGGTACCACAGGTGCGCGTGTTGGCTTGTCCAATGAGTGGAATACGCGTTTTGGCATCTATCAGGGGGGTGCCTACTCGGCGGAGAAAAATCCTCCGGATCTTTCCGGCTATGCCTACACCACAGACACTTGGCCCGCAGCTGCAGATGGCAGTCGATCGAATGCCTTTCAGGATTTCATCAGCAAGCGATCATCCAACACGCCGTATCAAGGCGATGTCCTGGCAGGACTAAAAACTGGCAGTGGGCCCGGCCTGAAGGCAAGCTTGGTTGATTACGGCAGCTTGCGGCGACTGGCGCCAGCACCTGTCGTCAACTGCAGTGAATTTCAGAATGGCACTCACAAAGCGCCAATACAGTATTGGGCATGCATGTTCATGCTGCATCCGATTAATCGGGGTGCTGGTAACGGAAATGCCAACGCCAATGGCAATGGAAAACCACCCAATCCACCGGCGAACGCTGACTATATGTATCTTGAATATCGCGGCAAAGCGAGTGATTTGGGTAGTCCTTGCGCCTCCACAGGTTTGCCCGGTGATGCGACTGGTAACGGTCCACTTGTGCCGACACTGAGCCGATAAGTCCATGCGCCATCTCTCCCAAATCCATCCTTACCGCCAACGCGGTGTGGCATCTGTCGAATTTGCGATTTTTCTGGTGCCACTGCTCATGATCGCCTTCGGCGCACTGGAATATGGTCGTCTTCTATATCACTACGACACGGTGGTGAAATCCGTGCGTTCTGCCACAAGGCTGATTGCACAAAGAAATCCGGATGATCCATCCAGCTACACCGCTGCCTTGTCCGAAGCCCGTTGCCTCGCGGTCTATGGTGTACCTCAATGCACCCAAACTCAAGAGCCGCTTGTGCCGGGACTCGCCCTTTCGCACGTCAAAATTTGTGATCGCAGCTCTGTCACTGAATGTGCCGGCTTGTCTTTAAATGATGTCAAAAGCGTCGCTACGGGGAGCGACACAGGGACATTGAATCTTGTGGTGGTTCGCATTACTGGCTATGAGTTTGGTTTTCTTGGATTGCCTTTCACAGGTGCAGGTAGCAGTTTGGTATTTCAGCCCATTCAATCCGTCATGAGGCAAGGTCTGTGAACACTGCGCGAATACGCTCAAGACAGCAAGGGGCCAGTACGGTGGAATTTGCACTTGTAGCGGCATTTGGCGGATTCTTGCTTGTACTGATCGGCCTATTCGAATTAGGGCGAATCATGTATACCTTTAATACGGCGAGTGAGGCGACCCGTCTCGGTGCTCGCACGGCTATCGTGTGTGATGCCGGTGATGAACGTATCAAATCGGCCATGATGGCATTGCTGCCATCACTCAGCGCAGATCATATCGATATCAGCTATCTGCCTTCCGGCTGCGCTGCTTCAGCAGCCGCAGCACGTGCGACCTGTACTTCAGTCAGGGTCTCCCTGAATTCGAATGCGCAACTATCAACCGTGATTCCTTTCGTGCCTCTATCGGTAAATATCCCGCCGTTCGCCACGACGATGACCAGAGAAGCGATGGACAGCAGCAACTGCCATGGAGGCAATCTACCGTGAATGCCGTTATTGTGACCAAGGATGCCGATCTTAGAAAAGCTGTCATGCAGTACTGTGCCAGCCATCAGCCAGAGATTCATATCGTCAGCGAATTTCCCGGAATGAATCCGAAAATAGGTGCAATCGCTGCGGTACATCCCAGCCTTATTTTCTTTGATGCGCAGGGTGATGAGAAAGAAGTCCTGAATTTACTTCAAAATACGACGACCAAGTATCCACAGGCAGCCATTTTGTTACTTGCGTCTTTGCAGTCAGCGACGTTGCTGTTGGCAGCCATGCGAAACGGCGTTCGGGAGGTGGTCGAATTGCCGCTTTCAGCGAACAGTTTGCATGAGGCTATTGATCGGATTCTTTCTCAGCAGCGTGAATCTGGTCGCGAAGAGGGAAAGATTCTGTCTTTTATTTCATGCAAAGGTGGTAGTGGTACGACATTCATTGCAGATAATCTTGCCTATGCATTGGCGTCAGTGTCGAACAAGAAGGTACTGCTGATTGATTTGAATCTTCAATTTGGTGATGCGGCACTTTTTTTATCCGATGCTCAGCCGTCCATGACGCTTGCCGATTTGTGCCGTCAGATTCATCGTCTCGATGCTGCCTTACTTGATTCCAGCCTGATTCATGTCACACCGAGTTTTGGCATTCTGCCTGCGTCGGGTGAGCCTGACCCCTACGACACCATTCGTCCGGAGCAGATTGACGCCCTATTGCATCTCGCGCGTCAGGAATATGATTTCGTCTTCATTGATCTCGGCCGACAGATCAACGGCATTGTGATTCGTGCATTGGATCAGAGTGATCATATCTTCCCGATTATTCAGCAATCACTCCCTTATTTGCGCAACGGACTTCGGTTGCTTGGCTTGTTCAAAATGCTGGGCTACCGAAAGGAAAAAATACGTGTGATTGTGAATCGTCATGAGACCAATACCATCACCGTTGAGGCCATAGAGCGCTCACTGGGGCAGACGGTTTCTCATTTGGTGCCCAATAATTTTGATGTGGTCAACGAATCGATCAATCAGGGCGTGCCTGTGTTGAAGCTGGCCCGTAGCTGCAATGTGACGAAGGCACTGGTTGAAATCATCAATGCCTTTGCAGATGTTAGAAAACCAGATAGCTCCAGCATCATCCGGCGCCTTTTTGTTCGTAACTAGGCCATCTGAATTTTATGTACATAGAAAAAACAAAAGAGGAGCACGCTCCCATGCCTTTGGAAAGATTTACATTGGTATCGGAGTCATCATCGTCGGCGAATGAAGCAAGAGGCGAATATTTCAATGATGCTTTCACGGCATTACAAAAACGCGTGTATCAGCGTGTTTTCGAAAAAATTGATCTGGAGAGAATGCAAAAGCTGAATTCCGATCAGTTGGGTCGGGAGATGTCGTTGCTAGTCAATCGTATTCTTGATGAAGATCATCTCGCAGTCAATCATGCCGAGCGTCTGCATTTGGTTCAGGACATACAGAATGAGATGCTGGGTTTGGGGCCGCTCGAGGCTTTGATCAACGATGCAACCGTGTCTGACATTCTCGTGAATTCGCCCGACAAGGTGTATGTAGAGCGGCATGGAAAGCTGGAGCTGACCCAGGTTCGCTTTCATGATGTTGAGCACGTCATGAAAATTATCGGACGCATCGTTTCTCGAATAGGCCGTCGCATCGATGAGTCCAGTCCCATGGTCGATGCGCGCTTGCCTGATGGATCGCGCGTCAATGCCATCATTGCGCCGCTCGCATTGGATGGGCCAGTGCTGTCAATACGGCGTTTCTCCAAACAGCCGCTGACGATTGATGATCTGTTGCGCTTGAAGACTTTGACGCCACCCATTGCACAGCTGCTAGAGGCGCTGGTCAAGGCGCGCATCAATGTCTTGATCTCTGGTGGTACCGGCAGCGGCAAGACCACGCTGCTGAATGTTATGTCCAGTTTCATACCGGTTCAGGAGCGCATTCTGACGATTGAAGATGCAGCGGAGCTGCAGTTACAGCAACCACATGTCGTCAGGCTGGAAACCCGACCGCCCAACATCGAGGGTAAAGGCGAAGTGAACCAGAGGGCTTTGGTAAGGAATGCTCTGCGTATGCGACCGGATCGCATCATTCTGGGCGAAGTGCGGGGAGATGAAGCACTAGACATGCTGCAGGCGATGAATACCGGACATGAGGGTTCATTTGCCACCATTCACGCCAACAACCCCAGAGACGCCGTGTTGCGACTGGAAAATATGGTCGGTATGGCAGGACCCCAACTGGGAGTGCGTGCGATGCGACAACAGATTGCCTCAGCAATCACAGTGGTTCTTCAATTGAATCGTCTCACTGATGGGACACGGCGTCTGGTCAGTTTGCAGGAGATCACAGGTATGGAGGGTGACATCATCACCATGCAGGAAATCTTTGGCTTTCGGCGGCTTGGTGTTGGTAGTGATGGCAAGGTGAAAACTCAGTTTTTTGCAACCGGTATTTGTCCGCAATTCGATCATCGCTTGAAAGAATTCGGTGTGAGTGTGCCCGATGATGTCTATGACCCTAAACAAATATTCGAATGAGGTGGGGCTATGGCAGATAAAATTTTTACCGGAATTGCCCTGCTGATTTTCGTTGCAGCAGCCTTCTTTGTCGAAGCGTCCTGGCAATGGTGGTTTTCGTCGCAAAGCAAGGCGGCGCGACGAACCAAACAGAGATTGCAAGCGTCAATGCCTTCTGCACAGGCAGACGAGGGACTCGGGTCATTGTGGTTGCAACGTCCCTTGGCGGCTTCGGCAGTCGTCGAAGTATGGCTGAAGAAGCTACCGGGTACCGTCCGGCTCGACCGATTTCTCCTGCAGTCGGGAAGCACTTTGCGCGTTGATCAACTACTGATCCGTTCATTTGCGTTCATGCTCATCGGAGGCTTGTCAAGTCTGGCGCTACTGCAGTCGTTCAGACTTGCGCTGGCTTTGGGACTCGCTTGCGCTTGCCTGCCTTTGCTATGGTTGGCACGCTTGCGTGAAAAAAGATTAAGCCTGCTCGAGCGCCAGCTGCCGGAGGCAGCCGATCTGATTGCGCGCAGTTTGCGTGCTGGACATGCGCTGCCTTCTACCTTGCAAATGGTCGCTGATGAAATGCCAGCGCCGATCAGTGACGAGTTTCGTGTTGTATCGAGCGAAATTAATTACGGACCCGGATTGCAGCAGGCATTGCAGCATCTTGCCGAACGTATTCCTCTGGATGACATGCGATTCTTTGTGATTTCGATACTGATTCAGCGGGAAACAGGCGGCAATCTTGCTGAGTTAATGAGTAATATCGCGACGCTGACCCGTCAGAGATTGAAATTTGTCAGGCAGATACGTTCCCTGTCGGCCGAAGGCAAGCTCTCAGCTTGGATTCTCTTTGGTTTACCCATGGTCATGGGTGTGCTGCTTTCGTTTACCAACCCGGATTACATTGGCAAGCTGATTACTGATCCCATCGGGATTCAGCTTCTCTATGCAAGCGCTGTGATGCAAATTCTTGGCGCGTTCTGGATGTATCGCATTATTCGCATAAGGGTCTGATTACCATGCCCGAATCTTCTGTTTATTTTTTGTTGCTGGTTTTTTTTATTGCAGCTGGCATTGCTGCTGTTGCGATTAGGTTCTTTTTACCAGATCGCTTGCAGCAGAGGATCGCGGTTTTGTCGAACCAATCCATGGCGAAAGAGGTATCAACAGTAACAGAACCAGAAAATCAACCATTCCTACGATTCATGCAACCACTTGCCCGACTGGCTCTACCGGCTGAGGGTTGGGAGGAATCGCCGATGCGGCTGCGTTTCATGCATGCTGGCTGGCGCGGTGCTATGGTGCCGACCATTTTCTTTGGCATGAAAACCCTGCTCGCTCTGAGTTTGCCGGCATTGATAATCTTATTCGCTAACGATACGGTGAGGCCCATTGAGGGTACGCGCTTGATGCTGCTTCTCAGCTTGCTGGCAGCGATCGGTTTTTATTTGCCCAATCTTTATCTCAATCGTACTGTGCGGCAGCGGCAGCAGGAAATTTTCGAGAATTTTCCTGATGTGCTGGACTTGCTGACCATTTGCATCGAGGCCGGTCTGAGTCTTGACCAGGCATTTTTGCGGGTGACTGGAGAAATTGATCTCAAGAGTAAAGTGCTCGCGCAAGAGCTGCAACTGGTCTTACTTGAATTGCGGACAGGATTTTCCAAGGAGGCGGCACTCAGGCATCTGGCACTCCGAACGGGTGTCGAGGATATTGATCTGTTGGTCGCGATGTTGATACAGACCGATCGTTTCGGCACCAATGTCGGCGACGCCTTGCGCGTGCATTCAGATAATCTGCGCACCCAACGACAGCAGCGTGCCGAAGAATCCGCTGCAAAAATCGGGGTGAAACTGCTGATGCCCCTGATTTTTCTTATCTTCCCCACGCTGATGCTGGTCTTGCTCGGACCAGCTTTGATTCAGATACAGCGCGTGTTACTGCCTTCCATGAGCCAATGATCCTGCCACCGGAGCGAATAATGAATAACGCATCATCGTTGTGGCTGGTAGTGCTGAGCAGCCTGCTTCCGGCCTGTGTCAGCACGCCGAATGATCCTGTTCAGCCTTTGGTATTGATGAATTCGGGAATTCAGATCAACCCTGATAGTGAGTACCTTCGGGGAAAACTGCTTCATTTGCAAGGGCGATATGACGAGGCTCAGCAGGCCTATCTGAGTGCGCTGACCATGGACAAGAATCACGCAGCAGCGCGTAATGGTTTGGCAGCATTGCTGGGCGCACGAGGTGATCTTGATCGTTCGATTGCGCTATTGAACAGCGTGGCGCAGTCAGATACGCGGCTACCGCAAGTCTATATAAATCTGGGTCATGCCTGGACGAAAAAAGGGCAGCTGGTTCAGGCGCGCGCGGCACTGGAGCGCGCGCTGGAACTTGATCCGGATAATCCGGCAGCGAAAGAAAAAATGGCTGTGCTGCTGTCACTGGAAAAGCCCGTATTAGCTGGGGCGACCCAAACGACAGTGGCTGCTGACACAAACGCCGCGGTGATATCCGTGAATCCTGTCGAACGGCTGAGTGATGGATTGTACGTCTTGCGCTACAGCGTGCCTGCACCCGAATCCGTACCACAAACGGTACAGCAACCTGCAGATGCTGTGTTAAAGAGCAAAGCTAGTAATGTCGCCGAGCCCATAGTCGGGGTCACTGCGCCCAATAGTCGATCGGATTTTTCCAATGATAGTGAGTCGCCGCGCGTCGTTCCGACATTGGCCATTGAGGTGGCGAATGGTAATGGTGTGCAGGGTCTTGCCAGATCCTTGCGGGGGTTATTGAATGGACAAAGCTGGCGGGTAGTGCGCACCATGAATCATGAACAGTTTGGTGTACGGTTTACTCGCATCGAATACGCATCAAATTCAGCTCAGGATGCCAAAAATCTTGCGGACACTCTGGGTATTAACGCCAGATTTCGTCTTAATAATCAGCAGACCGGCACCCAAATGCGCATCATTCTGGGTCACGATCTGAAGGATCTGAGTGCAATACGAGAACGTCTTGCCGTGGCCGCTCACACCACGCGTACATCCAGCGCAATCCCGATAAAGTCCGACAAAGATCATGTGGTGAATTGATCATTGCGCTCCTGCGACGACAGCGCGAGCGCTTTCCGGAGCGCTCCACACCACATCCTGATCGACCGAATACAAGCTGCAGGGTGGCTTGCTGTTTTTCTGACAGGCTGCCAGAGCACGTGATGGTGGATCGTCGCCGTCTTCAGCCCAGCTCCATGCCCCCGATGAAGAAACTGCAAAGGCGCGCGGTAATGATTGACTGAGATAATGTCGATAGGCCGCGCGACCTGTCTCTGTCAGATGGGGAATGGCATCCACATTGTCGAGCGTTGCAAATCCACTCGCCGGGATACGGGCCGTCTCACCAACGAGCGTGTTGATATCCGTTGGTAGACCGATGCGCTGCAGAAAGCGCTCAGTTTCTGGCCACCAGACAGGAATGCCATCGCGACTGCTGATCAAGCCGTGAGCGTCTGATTTGAAACGACCGTAGGCGATAAGTTGCGATGATCCTCCGGCTGACTGATAGGCGGTCTGCAAGCGTTGTGCCAGAGAAGGGTCAAAGTAGCTGTCATTCTCGCCATAGAACCACAGGCTGGGCAGTGATGTTCTGCTGCCGTAACTGGTAAAGGCAGTCACCAGCGCTGCTTTCCAGTCGCAGTAATCGCCATCGATACGCAGGCCACCGGCAAAATTGAGCAAGCCGCGCACACCGGGAAACTGTCGTGTACCAAAAGCCATGGTAGCCAACCCGCCGTAGGATTGGCCCGCAACGATGACTCGGTCACGGTCTATCCAGGATAGGTTTGTCAATGCGCGTAGAGCGGCTTCGATATCGTCAGCTTGCATCATGCCGTTGTCATGCATGTTGCAACCGTAGTCGCTGTAGATGCCACCGGATTTCGAGAAACCTTTACGCATGGGGACGGCGACAGCGTAACCACGTCTGACGAATTCCTTCCCCATGGCAAGAAAACGATCGCGTGTTTGTGCTGCGGGTTTGCCGCGTTCCTTGCCATGGTTCATTAGCAGTAGAGGGAACGGACCGTCTCCCGGGGGTTTGTAAATGGTGGTTTCGAATTGCAGTTGCTCGTTATTGACCGTCACGGGCAAGCTGAGCACTTGCTCATTGACGGAAGAATCGAGAACTTGTGCGCGGGCAGGTGATGCAAGCATTGCCCACGCAGCGATGACGAACAGACACGGGGAAAAAATAAGACGAAGAGAGCGTTTCATGAGGCCTTCTCGATGAGCAGATGTTGCTCATTCTAAAGACCACCTTGCCGCCTCTCAATGCCTTAAAGAATAATTTCCTGACTTAAATTCGGAAATTGATTTTTTTTCAAATCGCTTCCAGTCGTGTTGCTTTCATACGGGAAGCGAGCAGCTTGCCCTTGCGTGCGCGCTTGCCGAAGTGATGTGACAAGTCGGCGCCGCTCAGCGTCGTTTCCTGCGGCTTGTTGCTGCGCGCGCTGGTGCCGATGATGCGCACACCTTTTTTGGAGATCGGTTGCGCAGCCAGCAGTTTTTCATTCGGATCGAGATCCATCAGCG
>JBILCO010000256.1:0-3481 GCA_044353075.1 Burkholderiaceae bacterium | reverse complement strand
GGCAAGCCTCGGCGAAACTTGATTGTTTTTAGTTATTTCGTGTCAGTCAGGAGCTTTTACTGAATAAGATACCTTTCATATCTTCCATCCGGTGCGCGATGCGAAGTGCTGTTTCACTGGGTATCTGGCGAATAATTTCGCCGGAATTACTGTTTCTGACCGTCACCACGAAGGTATTCAGCGTGTCGTCGACGGAAAAACGCAGGGCTCGCTTATTGTCAGACATTTGTTTATTGATACTATCGACGATGTCATCCAGGGTTTTCCTGAGTTTCTCCGGATCAAAGTTCGTCCTGGGCGCAGCTTGTTTAGGATTAACCCGAACTTTATCGGGCACAGCCTGCGTTGGTGACGGAATGCTCACGCCGGAGTTCGCAGGTACCACTGGCGCACCTTGGGCCGGTTGCAGCGTATTGCCCCCACCCATTGGTATTGCATTTCCCATAATATGCCCCTCAGGTCATTTACATTCCTGTTTTGCGCGAAATCATAGCCAAAGCTGACGCTCGGACTACGCATTTACTGCTCGTCACAACCTTTATCGGAGGGGGGGCGGCAAACTTTAGCCGCTTTTTAAAAATATTTGCGGCAAGTCTTTGCCACTTTGTCTGTCAGGGGGCGGTGGGGGGAGATTTCATGGCTTACGAGGCTGCCCCTGACGAATCGTTAGTTAATTTTTAGCTACCATTATTGTTGGAATTGAACTGGGCTTTGAGACGTTCACGGACGCTGTTGCTCTGTCCAACGATGCTGTCCATGACGGCAAAAGTTTTGGTGTAACGGGCCAGAAGCATACTCATGCGGTCGCTCAGTTTTTCCAGATCTGCCTTGTAACGATCGATCTGTTTGTTGGCTGAAGTTACCTGCCCTGGAATCGAGCCGGTGGATTTCATCATGTCCGTGATCGTTTTTACCGCATCACCTGCGACACCTCTGGCGGCACTACCGATCAAACTCTTGCTCTCTCTGTTCGCTGTGAGCATCAGCATGACTTCGTCAAATTTACTTGTCGTTGTGGCATCAAATTGTTTGTCGCTGAATTCCAGCGTGCCTTCTTTGGTAATCGACACACCAATGTCCCGCAGTGCCTGAACCGTCGTGCCGGGCGTGGAAGAATTACCTAAGAACATACTCCGCAGCTGATTACGGACTTGTAAAACCGTCGAGTCATTTTGCAGCGCCCCGCTGTAAACATCCGTCTCGTCTTTTTTGTTTTTTGGTCCCGTCAGAATACCGAAGTCGGACATCGCGTCATTAAAGGACTGTACCAGGGCTTTGACCTTATCCTTGAGCGCGGAGGTATCACGAACCAGCTGCACCGATGCGGTGCCTGTGACGCTTGAGAGTGCTTTGAGCTCCAGCGTCATTCCCGGAATGGCATCGGTAACGTTATTGCTCGAACGGGTGAGCGTCAGGCCATTCACCTTCAGGCTGGCGTTTTTCGCCTCGTCGATCTGATTGGAAAAATCGATGGCGGCAATCGCTGCACCCGCAGTAAAAGAACGGGATTCGGTCGTGGAAAAAGTGGCACCCGTGGCATCTGTATCGGTAAAGCTGATATCGGTTTTGGCACCTTCAGCGTCGCCAAAAGTCAGGGTCAGATTACCAGCGCCGTCATCGTTGATCACGCGTCCCAGCCCGCGCTTGGAAGAATCGGTTTCAAGTGCCGTCTTGACTTTGGCAGCAACGCTTGCGGCCGAGTCACCGGAGTCTAGGGACACTGGTACACCATCCACCGTGATAACACCGGCAATATTGGCGCCACCAAACGCGAGGGTCTGCTGCTCGTTCAAGCCGCTGCGGTCGTCGCTGACGATCGTGAACGCATTATCGGCACCCTCGGCACCTGTGATCACTACCTTGAAAGGATTTGCGGTTCCGTCATTGGTATTGACCAGCTGGGCGGTCAGACCGATGTTGGCTGTATTGATTGCCGTAACCATGCCTTCCGGCGTAGCCCGGTTCGCTGCAACCAAGACACCTTTACTCGTGCCACCTACTGTGGTCATCCGCAATACAAAAGCGGCGCCGCCATTTAGTGAGGCTGTCGCCGAGCTGAATCCCAGGGACGCAGAACGTTGTGCTTTGGCAAGCGAGAGGACATCAATGGAGTGATTGCCCGGGATGGCCCCCGTCGTTGTTGTGGCTGAGAGCGCGCTGGTATTGCTGTTATTGACCGTGAGCGAATTCACATCGGATGGATCATCGAGCGCTGCAAACGCCTTTTTAATGCTATCCAGATTCATCATCATCGCGCCGTAGCCGGAAATTTTGGCTTCGGAACTTGCAATTTTCCTGTCCAACGCAGATTTTCGAGGTGCCCGCTCCGCCTCAACCAGGCTCTCGGCAAGTGTCTTTGTGTCAACACCGGAGCCAGCCCCCATTTGCGCCATCAGCGTTCGCGCGGCTGAAGCACCACTGTCATTGCTTACGGATGAGGTTGCCATGGCGGGCCTTTAAAATAGTTTTACCGATTGCTATCGGCTCTTATGCGGAATTCTTTAGGGACGGCTTATCGAAGATAATCAAACAAATTCAGCTGCGAAATTTTCGCAAAACTGCTTTGCGCCGCCTCCAGCGCCAACATGTCCTTGTTCATACGGGTAATGGCTTCGCTGTAATCCACGTCCTGGGCATCCGATAAGGTACTTTTAAGTCGCAAGAGGGTTTCCTCTGCCAGCGATGTCTGGGACTGCAGCACATTGCGGGAAGCGCCAATGTGCGCGAGGCTCTCCGTCATGCTGTCCTGCAGCGTCCCCACCTCGCCAACCGCTCGTTGAAGGCCGCTCACGTTATTGGCCTGCAAGGCGGCCGACAAATCCTCAATCACCTGAAAAAATCCTACGGGCACTGGCTCGCCGTCGGCGGCCACACGAATCAGTCTGCCGAAGGGATTGGTACCAGCCCGATTCGTCGCAACCTCGCGCTGATCGCCGACACCCGCAGGACTGACTGTCTGATCGCCTTGATACATCAGCCGACCATTGGCATCTGCGGCAAATGCCACATTGCCTACCCGGCTGCCGGAAAAGATGTAGTTACCGTTTACGTCCTGGGTATTCGCCAGAGACAGCAACTGGTCGCGCAGTTCCCGGACCTCAATGTCGATATATTTTCTGTCCTGAGGGCTGTAGCTATCGTTAGCTGCCTTAACGGCTAATTCCTTCAGGCGTGTAATGACCTCACTCGCGCTTGTCGCAGCGGTTTCCTGTTGCGATAGCTTGTCTTCGACCGTTCTCACGGTATCGAGATAGCTTTCCTGGCGCGCAATGACGGAATTGAGGCGAGTAATGGTTGCGGCTTTGTCTGGCGCGTCACTGGCTTTCAGCACCTCCTTACCGTTGGTGAGCTGCAGCTGCGTCTTGCCTAGGCGGTCCTGTGCCAAACCCATCTGGGAAATCGCTCGGTCAAATCGGAGAGAAGTCGATATTTGCATTATTTAATACTCCTGATTACCCAGCCTGCAGAATGGCATCGAACA
>JBILCO010000031.1:0-12257 GCA_044353075.1 Burkholderiaceae bacterium | reverse complement strand
CGAGTTGACAGGTCGGTCGCGCAGCCATCGCCGGACCCGGTGCAAATCCAGTGGCTTGGTCAGATAATCGGTCGCCCCCAGTCGCCAGGCATCAATCACGGTATCGGCTCTGGGGTCCGCCATCATCAGAATGACCGTCATGCCTTCCGAGTGATCTCTGCTATCGAGCAGACTCAAACCGCATCCATCACTCAGATGCTGCGCGGTGAAGACAATATCCGGCGGCTGCAGTGCCAGTTGTATCGCCGCCTGCCGGAGGCTGGTCACGGCCACACTGCTCAGACCTTCCTCACGCGCCACGTCGCGTAACAGTTGGCTGCAGACCGTATCCTCATCAACAATCAGCAGGTGTGGCATAGGATCATGTTAAAAGGCTCTGAAAAATATTGACTGCCCCGAGTATCGCGGGGAATTCATACCGCACACTGCGCAGTCAAAAAACCGTACGGACTTGAAAAACAGTACGGTCGGTACCAGCGCGTCGCTGCAGACGATGCGCTGCTACCGCAAGTCAGTGCAAGGATGCAAGCAACTTTATTCAGCGCATTTAAGGCACATCGACCCTGGGAAACGGACCAACACTATCTGATAAAAAATCATTTACGGGGTCCGCGGCTTCATCTTGTTAGTGACTTTACTGACGCCTTCGATATTTTTTGTAATTTTCATGGCCTGATCCATTTGCGCCGGCGAATCAACAAATCCCGAGAGAATGACTTCTCCCTGACTGGTTTCGACGCTGATATCGGATGCACTGACTTTTCTATCCTGCGCCAGTGCCGCCTTGACCTTGGCGGTGATGATCGTGTCGCTGCTGGTCGATTTCTCAATCGTCGATGAAGCGCCCGAGCTTTCTGAAGCGCCCGAACTCTCACCCGATGAACCGCTACCGGACGGCGCCACGCTTTGTTCACCGGCCGCAGTATCGTCAGCGCGCTGACAAGCGGGCAGCATCATGGATACAGCAAGGGGGAGTGCACACAGGCCCAACCATCGTCTCATTGTCTGACTCATTGCTGATACTCCTTTATGGGTGTGTGAGCTTTGGTGCCGGCGTTCGGACATCCGGCTTCAGATATCCGGGTTCGGGTGCCGGCATCCTGCAGTGTGGGTGCTGTCCTCAGACCATTTAGCGTGAATCACTGCCCGAACCGCCACTCATGCCGCCCGCTGCGCCACTACCCGAACTGCTACCTGATGTGCCTTCCTCGCCCGCTGAAGTACCGGAACTGTCTGAACGACTACCCGGTATGACGTAGCTTCCTCCTGAACTGCTACCGGAGGCACCGCCAGAGCTACCGCCTGAAGGTGGAGTAGCGGGCTTGGTTTCCGTGTCAGCAGGTGGTGGCGTCGATGGCGTGGATTCTGGCGCCGTCTGGGGAGGTGGGGTCGTGCTGGTACCGCCCTGCTCCGTGCCACTGCCTGTCCCGCCGCCACCTCCCCGATTGCAGCCTGCGAGGCTGATCATGGCCAGACTCAATAAGATAAAAATTTTCGATGCATGGGATTTCGGGTTCATTCCTATTCCTTTCAACTCGCGGTGATGTCATCGTCTGTCTTCTTGACTTTGGCAGCGTGCATAAGTTTCAATATGGTCGACCACCCTCTGCGCGGTAGCAAAGCCAGTCGACATCCGATCAGACAATTCAGGAGCACCGGGAATCAGGATGCGTTGCGTCCATTTGATATCAAACAGTGTCCTTCCTGACGAGTGGTGCAGATTGTTCGTTTGTCTTCATGATGTTCCGCCATGACACCATCACCTCCCTCCCCGCATTTCGGGCTGCTGTACGGAAGCTCGCCCGCGATGTTGTCGCTGTATCGGCAGATAGAACGCGTTGCTGTGACAGAAGCGACGGTTCTGTTGGAAGGTGAGAGCGGAACGGGCAAAGAACTGATTGCGCAGGCAATTCATTTATCCAGCATTCGCAATCAACAACATTTTGTTGCAGTCAATTGCGGTGCAGTACCGACACACCTGATTGAAGCGGCATTATTCGGGCATGAAAAAGGAAGCTTTACAGGCGCAACACGACGACAGACAGGTTACTTCGAGCATGTGTCTGGCGGCACCTTATTTCTTGATGAGATCACGGAAATGCCCTCCGATATGCAAGTCAAATTATTGCGCGTCCTGGAGTCCGGCAGTTTTTATCGGATCGGTGGCAGCGAAGCAGTGCAAGTCGATGTACGTTTGATTGCAGCGACTAACCGATCTCTGAAGGAAGCGGTACATGAGGGCCACTTACGGCAGGATTTGATGTACCGGTTGGCGGTATTTCCGATACGTGTACCGCCTTTGCGTGAGCGAGGTAGCGACACCGCATTACTGGCGCAGCATTTTCTCGATGAAATGAACCGTGAAGCAGGGACAAGCAAGCGTTTTTCAAGCCAGGCGATGGAACGCCTGCATGGTCACCGCTGGCCCGGCAATGTGCGGGAATTAAAAAACATGGTGCATCGCGCGTACATCCTGTCCACCGATCTGGTGATAATGGATGACCCGCCGTCCACTGGAAAAAATATACCTCAGGTGATCAATGGTCTGATGAATTTTACGATTGGCACCGCGCTGGCAGAAGCCCAGAGGGACATCATCCTTGCCACGCTGCGCCATTACCAGGGCAATAAGCGCCTGACTGCCAACACACTGGGGATCAGTCTGAAAACGCTTTACAACCGCCTTAAAGAATACTGATCCCTAGACCAACAAAGAAAAACTTACGCAGGCAAGGGCGGCATGGCCTGGACGGCGCGCAGCAACAAATCAGTATCGCCGGTGGCCAGCTGCCGGGCATCCGACAGCTTTTGGCGGAAGCCACGCGCGCCGGGTAAACCTGCCATGAGTCCCAGCATATGTCGCGTGATGCTGTTGAGGCGCGGACCGCCGGTGGCGAGCTGCTGTTGCATGTAAGGCAGCATTGCTTCGACCACTTGCAGACGGCTGCGCTGTGACGCGGCATCGTCGTAATAGCGCGTATCGAAACTCGCCATCAGATACGGGTTGTGATAAGCCTCACGACCGAGCATCACGCCATCGACTCGCGTCAGATGTGCGTCAATCTCATCGAGGGTACGGATGCCGCCGTTGATGATGATTTCCAGATGCGGAAAATCTTTTTTTAGCTGGTAGGCATACGCATAACGCAACGGCGGTATTTCGCGGTTCTCCTTGGGCGATAAGCCCGTCAGAATCGCATTGCGAGCATGCACAATGAAGGTTTGACAGCCTGCGTCAGCGACCGTACCCACAAAATCGCGCACGAAGTCATAACTATCCACCTCATTGATACCGATCCGATGTTTGACCGTGACGTCGATGCTCACCGTATCACGCATGGCCTTCACGCAATCCGCGACCAGCTGCGGTTCAGCCATCAGGCAGGCGCCGAAGGCACCACGCTGCACACGCTCGGACGGGCAACCGCAATTGAGGTTGATCTCGTCATAACCCCATTGCTCGCCGAATTTGGCGCTCTTCGCCAGATCTTCCGGTTCGCTGCCGCCGAGCTGCAGTGCGACCGGATGTTCTTCATCGCTGAAATCCAGATGCCGCGCTTTGTCACCGTGGATGATCGCCCCGGTCGTGACCATTTCGGTATAGAGCCAGGTGTGGCGCGTGATCTGCCGGTGAAACATCCGGCAATGACGATCAGTCCAGTCCATCATCGGAGCGACGGACAGACGTCGGGCAGGCAGCTTGGCTTTGTTTTTCACGTTCACGCAGTGCGGGCTTGGATTCGGGAGCCCGCATTTTACCGGCTCTGACGCGCGCGCCGCCTCATGCAGTAAAGTAACGGCTTCGGATCTTTTGTCATGCCCATCCTGCATCAACCCGGTATCAATCTGATATCCCTCTGAAATCATTCTGATCATGAGTCTCGACACCTCCCATTACTGGATGCCGTTTACGGCGAATCGCCAATTCAAGTCCCGCCCGCGCCTGATGAAGGCCGCCTCCGGCATGTATTACACCGCCGAAGACGGACGGCAGATCCTCGATGGCACGGCGGGACTGTGGTGCGTCAATGCAGGCCATGCGCATCCGAAAATTGTGCAGGCCGTTGTGGAGCAGGCGAAGACCATGGATTTCGCGCCGCCCTTCCAGATGGGCCACGCCAAGGCCTTCGAAGCCGCCAGCGCCCTAGCGGCAATGGCGCCGACTGAACTGAATCGCGTTTTCTTCTGCAACAGCGGGTCGGAGGCTGTTGAAACGGCGCTCAAGATGGCACTGGCTTTTCACCGCATGCGCGGCGACGGGCTGCGCACCAAGCTGATCGGGCGTGAGCGGGGCTACCACGGTGTCGGCTTTGGCGGCATCTCGGTGGGCGGCATCGCCGGCAACCGCAAGCACTTCGGCGTGGCCCTGCCCGGTGTCGATCATTTACGCCATCCGCTCGATATCGCCCGCAATGCTTTTTCGCGCGGCCTGCCAGCACACGGCGTCGAAATCGCGGACGAATTCGAGCAGCGCCTGCTGGCGTTGCATGATCCTTCAACAATTGCTGCGCTGATTGTCGAGCCTGTGCAAGGATCTGCAGGTGTGATCATTCCACCGAAAGGCTATCTGCAGAAGCTGCGCGCGGTATGCGACAAGTACGGCATTCTGCTGATCTTCGATGAGGTGATTACCGGATTCGGTCGTCTGGGAACGGCGTTTGGTGCGGACTATTTCGGTGTGGTGCCGGACATTCTCTGCTGCGCCAAAGGCCTGACGAATGCGGCAGTGCCGATGGGCGCAGTCATTGCGAAGCAATCGATCTACGATGAATTCATGTCGCGCGCACCAGAGAACAGCATCGAGTTTTATCACGGCTATACCTACAGCGGCCATCCGCTGGCCAGCGCCGCTGCCGTTGCTGCGCTCGGTGTGTATCGCGATGAAGGTTTATTCGAGCACGCGGCCGCAATGGCACCCGCATTTGAAGAAGCCGCACATGCGCTGCGCGGTTTGCCGCACGTGAAAGACATCCGCAATATCGGACTGGTGTGCGCTATCGAGCTGGAACCTCAGCCGGGCAAACCCACGGCACGTGCTTACGAGGTTTTCGAGCGCTGCTTCTGGGAGAAAAATGTACTCATCAGAACAACGGCTGACATCATCGCGCTGTCGCCGCCACTGATCATCAACAAAGCACAGATAGATACGCTGTTCGATGCTGTCGGCAGCGTACTTAAAACAATCCCATAAAAAAAAGCGCCCGCGGGCGCTTTTTTCAGAACAACTGACCTGACATTTGAACGGTTCGATGACCGATGGTCAGACAGCTACTCAGTCCGACAATCAGGCCGCTTCTCTTGAGGCCTTCTTGCGTTCATGCTCTTTCAGGAAACGCTTGCGCAAACGAATGCTCTTGGGCGTGATCTCGACCAGCTCATCATCGTCGATGAACTCGACCGCATACTCCAGCGTGAGCTCAATCGGCGGTACCAGTCGAACCGCCTCATCGGTACCGGAAGCACGCACGTTGGTCAATTGCTTGCCCTTGATCGGGTTCACGACCAGATCATTTTCGCGCGAGTGAATACCGATGATCATGCCTTCGTACACCGGATCATTGTGATTGACGAACATGCGACCACGGTCCTGCAACTTCCAGAGCGCATAAGCCACCGCAGCGCCATCATCCTGAGAAATCAGCACACCATTGCGACGACCGGCGAGTTCGCCTTTGTTAGGATCGACAGCACCATAAGCGTCAAACACATGACTCATCAGGCCGGTACCGCGGGTCAGGGTCATGAATTCCCCCTGAAATCCGATCAGGCCACGCGCTGGCATACGGTATTCAAGGCGTACCCGTCCTTTGCCATCGGGTTGCATATCCTGCAGATCGCCGCGACGACGGCCCAGCTCTTCCATCACGCCGCCCTGGTGCGCTTCTTCAACATCGACGCTGAGATTTTCAAAGGGCTCCTGACGCTCGCCGTCCACCATCTTAAACACAACACGAGGACGCGAGACAGCCAGCTCGTAACCTTCACGGCGCATGTTCTCCAGCAAAATCGTCAGGTGAAGCTCGCCACGGCCTGACACTTCAAAAATCGTATCGTCGTCCGTCGGTGCCACACGCAATGCCACATTGGCCTTCAGCTCACGATCAAGTCGCTCACGCAACTGGCGACTGGTAACAAACTTGCCTTCGCGCCCTGCCAGAGGCGAGGTGTTGACCATGAAGTTCATGGTCAGGGTTGGTTCATCGACCGTCAGCATCGGCAAGGCATCGGGGGTATCAACCGCACAAACGGTGGTGCCGATGCCCAGCTCTTCAATACCATTGATCAGCACGATGTCGCCAGCCCAGGCTTCCGCAGCAATCTCGCGCTCCAGGCCTTTGAACTTCAGCACCTGATTGATACGCGCCTTGACCGGCGTGCCTTCAGGGCCATTCATGATGACGACATCCTGCAGTGCTTTGACACGACCGCGGCTGATACGGCCGATACCGATCTTGCCGACATAAGATGAATAATCAAGCGAGGAAATTTGCAGCTGGAGCGGACCGTCCGGATCATCATCACGCACCGGGACGTGACGCAAGACAGCATCAAACAGCGGCGTCATGTCGCCCTCACGCACATCGGAATCCAGGCTGGCATAGCCATTCAGTGCGGAAGCAAAAACGACCGGGAAATCGAGCTGTTCTTCCGTCGCGCCGAGCTTGTCGAACAGCTCAAAGGTCGCATTGATCACCCACTCAGGACGCGCGCCGGGACGGTCAATTTTGTTGACGACGACGATGGGCTTCAAGCCCAGCGCCAGTGCCTTGCGGGTCACAAAACGTGTCTGCGGCATAGGGCCTTCAACGGCATCCACCAGCAGCAGCACCGAGTCCACCATCGACAGCACACGCTCAACCTCACCGCCAAAGTCAGCGTGACCGGGGGTATCGACGATGTTGATGTGCGTGCCCTTGTACTCCACCGCGCAATTTTTCGCGAGGATGGTGATGCCACGCTCTTTTTCAAGGTCGTTCGAATCCATCACGCGGGTATCCACCTGCTGGTTTTCACGGAAGGTGCCGGACTGCCGCAGCAGCTGGTCAACCAGGGTGGTTTTGCCGTGGTCAACGTGGGCAATGATGGCGATGTTGCGCAAAGCGCGGTCGGTGTTTGACATGGGGAGATAGGCCGAAGCAGGAAAACCCAAGATTTTAACACCGAATTATGTCAATTTCGAGAAATTCCTTGCATTTTCAATGAGTTGCAAAAACTTTTCTGTACCAGCCGGTGAATTTACAAAGGAACAATGAGTGCGGAAATGTTACGAAATCCATACAAATATCTCAGATAGTCAAATTTTACTGCCCTATAGGCATCTTTTAGCGCGTCGCTTGAACCCGATACAGTTGATCAGAAATACTAAGGCGTGTGGCGGTATAGCGGAATAAGCAAGGCAAGAGCAGGTTGAGCCACGCCATACAAGGCCTGGTTAGATTTTTAACTCTGACAACCCCCTTCGGTCCGAGGCGCGATGTGGCACTGCTTTGCTATAAAACAATCCAATACGAATAGCTTTTTTATGAACCTAACTCCGGATCTTCCCAATCTAGTTAGCCAACCTTAAATTCTATTAGAGACCAACAAGGAGAAAAATGTGCGCGCAGATAATCAACAACCGACGACCAGCCGCCTTTATGCAGAGTTGCTGAACGAATCTCCATCCGCAAAAATTGACGGTAATGATCATGATGTGCAAGGCACCAAATCCCGTTGGGTAAAATGGACCTCAGTGAATCTCGGCAATCAAAACACGGTCGTATATAACCGGGTAAATAAGTCAGACAGCTCACTGTTGGCAAGGCTATGGGACAGATTAAATTATTGGTCCGGGAATGCCCGGTGTGCCGCAAGAAACGAACTCATCAACGAGTTGAAAAAAAATGGCTTAGAGGTCACGGACGACATAAAAAAATCACTGCCTGACCGGTGGAAGCTAGGAAACGCCAATGATTTGCGCGATTCCATCAAAGCTGCTGTTAAAAACAAAAAAGATCATCTGAATGCTCATTGCAAGCGTGAATTAGCCGAGCCCATGGAGAAATATATGTCGGCGATCGCTAATGGCGATATTACCGCAAGCGGAATAATTAACGGAGTTGAAAGTCAACCAATAATTGACAATCTTGTCGGAAAAATGAGACCGATATTTAATTCTCAGTTAAATTATTTTTTAGACTCTTTAATGAACGCTCTGGTATCAGCCGATAAACCTCTTCAAGAAATTAAAGTTGAAAGCATCATAAAAAATCAAATAAAAATATTTTCTGAGGTTGTTTTTAAATCTCAGGAAATAAATTCAATAAAAGATCAGTTTGAAGATGCGTACCAAAAAGTATCTGATAAAGTTAAAGCAAAAAATTGGAGTCCTGAACGGGCGGGGAAATTATTGAAACCCTTGAGATCAATAAGTAGCATGAAGCCCTTGGATAGAATAGATTTGAGCAAACCTATTAAATTGGCGTTAGCACAACAAGCGAGTAAATTATTTGAGGAGAAAGCACTGGATGAGCAGGTATCTGTTATGGAAAAAATTTCAGACAAGATAGGAACGGAAGAATTCAGTAGGGTTTTTGAACTTATTACAAATTCTTTACTAATTGCAGAATTTCCAGAAACTGCCTGAAATTTCCCGTACTCATTTGATTATTATTTCCACAGAAACCAATCGCTCGGGTTGCAACATTCCTTCAGCAGATAAGCGTGCTACCCCGAGCAGCATTTTCGTGGCATCTAATACTTTGACGCGCTCAGCATCACCTGAGGGAAAATCAAGACCTTCTTTCCCTAGCGCCAGACGTTGCCCCTGCATGAATCGACTGGCCAGCTCTGGCGGCAGTACCACGGGAGTTAATTCGGAGAGCAGGCTGTCGGCGGGCAGAAGACTGTTCTTCCTGTCTGCCTCGGATAAAGCTGCCAGTGCTTCGACAGTCATTGCATCGGCGATGAATAAATTTCCTACGCCAACACGACGCAGTGATATCAGGTGCGCACCAGTGCCCAGTGCCTGACCAATGTCTTCGCCCAGCACTCGGATATAAGTCCCTTTGCTGCAGCGGACACGGATCTGAATATCGGGAGAGGCAAATGAGACCAGCTTAAGCTCATGAATCGTGACGGGCCTGGCGTCGCGTTCCAGGGTCCTGCCTTCACGCGCATACGCGTACAGGGGTTTGCCGTCGCGTTTCAAAGCGGAATACATCGGTGGTATCTGATCGATAGGACCACGAAAGCTATCCAATACCGATTCAATCTGAGCCAGCTCTACATCGACTTTGCGTGTTTCAAGCACTTCGCCTTCAGGATCACCGGTCGTCGTTGTGATGCCCAGACGGACCGTCGCTTCATAGGTCTTGTCGGCATCAAGCAAATCGCTGGCGAATTTGGTCGCTTCACCAAAGCACAGCGGCAAGAGGCCGGTCGCAAAGGGATCAAGCGTTCCGGTGTGCCCAGCTTTCTCGGCGTTCAGCAACCACTTGGCCTTGGCCAGGGCCTGTGTGCTGGAAATGCCTTCCGGCTTATCGAGCAGAAGCACCCCGTGAACAGGGACGCGCTTGCGCTTGGCATTGGGGCTCATTGACAGGAATCGAGTGGCGCAGATGGGCTACTTACTGCTCGTCCGCATCTTTGGCGCGGGTGGCATTGGCTTCATCGATCAGTTTCGACAAAGCGGCACCACGTGAGGTAGAGATGTCGTGCACGAAATGCAGCTCAGGCAGGGTGTGAATACTCAATCGCTTACCCAGCTGATTACGCAAAAAGCCCGACGCTGTTTGCAAACCTTTGAGCGTGTTTTGTACGCCGGCCGGATCATCGATCAGGGTGGTGAAAAAAATCTTTGCATGCGCGTAATCTGGCGTGAGCTGGACTTCGGTCAGCGTGATCATGCCGACGCGCGGATCTTTGAGTTCCATCGCGATCAATTCGGCGAGATCGCGCTGAATTTGATCAGCGACGCGCTGGCCTCGGGCGGGAATGGATTTGCTGTGCTTGGCCATGGAATGGTGGAGTTCAAAGACACTGGATCACCCCTTGCAGGGCGCGCAATGGCAATTACGCCATTGCCGTTTCGCAGGCAGACTGCATGCGGTCTGAAATACCTGCTACACCCTGCGCCGGGATGACGATCCAAAAAACCAGGATGACGATCCCAAAAGCCGGAACCTAAAAACTGTCACCCCGGCGCAGGCCGGGGTCCAGCGACTTCATTTTTACTTTATCAGAGCGTACGCGCCACTTCCTGCACTTCAAACACTTCGAGCTGATCGCCTTCTTTGATGTCGTTGAAGTTCTTCAGTGACAAACCGCATTCGAAGCCGGATTTCACTTCCTTCACGTCATCCTTGAAGCGCTTGAGCGAATCGAGCTCGCCCGTCCAGAGTACGACGTTGTCGCGCAACAGTCGGACATTCGCGCCGCGTTTGACCATGCCCTCAAGCACATAGCAACCCGCAATCGCACCGACTTTGCTGACCATGAAGACCTGGCGGATCTCGACCAGACCCAGCGCACTCTCGCGCTTCTCTGGCGAGAGCATGCCACTCATCGCAGCCTTGATCTCATCGATCGCGTCATAAATGATGTTGTAGTAGCGAATATCGATACCGCTGGCTTCGGCAAGCTTGCGTGCGGACGCATCGGCACGCACGTTGAAGCCAATTATGACGGCCTTCGAGGCGAGTGCGAGGTTTACATCGGATTCGCTGATGCCTCCCACTGCAGCATGCACAACCTGCACGCGCACTTCGCTGGTGGAGAGCTTTTGCATCGAACTGACCAGGGCTTCCTGGGAACCCTGCACATCGGATTTGATGATAAGGGCGAGATTTTTGACTTCGCCTTCGGCCATCTGCTCGAACATGTTTTCGAGTTTGGCAGCTTGCTGTTTGGCGAGCTTTACATCGCGATACTTGCCCTGTCTGAACAAGGCAATTTCACGTGCCTTGCGTTCGTCGGTGAGCACCATGACTTCTTCACCAGCGGCAGGTACTTCGGTCAGACCCTGAATCTCGACAGGAATCGAGGGGCCGGCTTCCGTAATGGATTTGCCGTTTTCATCAAGCATCGCGCGCACGCGGCCGTAGGACGAACCTGCCAGCACGATATCGCCACGCTTGAGGGTACCGGACTGCACCATGATGGTGGCGACAGGACCTCGACCTTTGTCGAGTTTGGCTTCGATGACCAAACCTTTAGCGGCGGTGTCGACGGGCGCTTTGAGCTCGAGCACTTCGGCCTGCAGCAATACGTTTTCGAGCAAAGTATCGATGCCCTCGCCAGTTTTCGCCGATACCGAGATGAATGGCGATTCACCACCGTATTCTTCGGGCACAACCTGTTCAGCGACGAGTTCTTGCTTGACGCGATCCGGATTGGCGCCCGGTTTGTCGATCTTGTTGACAGCAACCACGAGCGGCACACCAGCGGCTTTTGCGTGAGCAATCGCTTCTTTGGTTTGCGGCATCACGCCATCATCAGCGGCCACGACCAGAATGACGATATCGGTCGCTTTTGCGCCGCGAGCACGCATGGCCGTAAAAGCCTCGTGACCCGGCGTATCGAGGAAAGTGATCATGCCACGCGGCGTTTCAACGTGGTAGGCACCAATGTGCTGGGTAATGCCACCGGCTTCGCCAGAGGCAACCTTGGCACGACGGATGTAATCGAGCAGCGATGTTTTGCCGTGGTCAACGTGACCCATGACCGTTACCACCGGTGCGCGCGGCAGTTGCTCAGCGTCGACATTCTCGGCACCCACGTCGAGCAATGCTTCGGGATCATCGAGCTTGGCCGCGTGGGCGATGTGGCCCATCTCTTCGACCAGGATCATGGCGGTTTCCTGATCCAGCACCTGATTGATGGTGACCATCTGACCGAGCTTCATCAGTTGCTTGATGACTTCGGAAGCCTTGACGGCCATTTTGTGTGCCAGCTCGGCGACGGTGATGGTCTCCGGGACATGAACTTCGCGCACGACGGCTTCGGTCGGTTGCTGGAAATTGGTTTCGCGATCGTCATTGTTGCTGCTCCGGCGTCCGCGAGGACCCGCGCGCCAACCATCACGCCCACCACCACCGCCGGGACCGCGGGTCTTGAGACCGCCGCCGGGGCTGCGTTTTTTGGCGTCGTCCTGCCAGGTCGATGAGACGTTGGCTGACTTGATGGATTTCTTCTCGCCGGGTTTTTTATCGTCTTTTTTCTCGCCGGGTTTTTTGTCCGCAGGACGATGCAAGGTACCCTCGGCACGCGCTGCTGGC
>JBILCO010000041.1:0-10958 GCA_044353075.1 Burkholderiaceae bacterium | reverse complement strand
TCTGTTGCCGGAAAATTATAAAAAATTTTTTTTATTAAAATCGGATCAATGAAAACTATTCGAAATTACGCACTAGTTTTTCTATTTTTCTCACTGATTTCAGGTTGTGAATTATTGTGTCAGGCTGGAACCGGTCCCTGTGGTTTGAGTGATGAGCAGAGATATAAATTGATGCATCCGAAAGCTTACGGCGAACACTTCGTCAAACCGGGAGCAAATCGGGAAGAGTGGCAGCGTGACTGGGTCGCCCGCGGTGGCCGTTCAAATGGACAGTTTTCCGGAGGTTCGCCCCCTCGCTCAACAACGGCTGAGATATTTGCCGCAATAGATAAAACTCTCACGCACACAATCGAAGGGCTATGAGCATCAAAAGGGTTGCGTCTCCACCCAAACCTCCGGCGTCATAATCTGAAACAAGCCCGCCTTCTGGGTTTTACGCGCGAGCTTCAACAGCGCCTTGTCTTTGGTAATCAACACCGCTGCAGCGCTCTGATAGGCGAGTTCGATAAATTTCTGGTCGTCCGGATCGCGGCAGACCGGAAGCCGTATGGTCTCCTTGGGAACGGACGGGGCAGACGGTACAAACGGCCTGATCAGCCCATCAAACGCCGCACAAACGGCAGCCTGCATCTCTGTATCCAGCCTCAGATGCGCATAGCCCAGCACGATCTGCCATTCCATCCGGCAGTCTGCGCGAGTCACCGCTTCGACGTCGCCCTGCGTTAGCGCCTGCATCAGCCGGCTCCAGCGGGGGTCATGAAAGACAAACAGGTCCAGACAGACATTGGTATCGAGAACGATGCGTTCGGGGGATTTGGGTATCATTCGGTAAATTTTTTCGGTGTTGCCCTATGCTTATCGTTCTCTCACCCGCAAAAACGCTGGACTATGAATCGCCGCTGACCGTCAAAACCCATAGCCAGCCGGATTTTATCCCGCGCTCGGCGGAGCTGATTACCTTGTTGCGCGAGATGTCGCCGGCCAAGATCGGCAGTCTGATGAAAATTTCTGATTCGCTCGCGCATTTGAATGCAGCGCGTTATGCGGACTGGTCAAAAAAGTTTAATTTTGATAACTCTCGGCAGGCGCTACTGGCCTTCAATGGGGATGTCTATGAGGGATTGGATGCCGCGACGCTGAATGAAAAACAGCTGGTCTGGGCACAGGATCACCTGCGTATTTTGTCGGGCCTGTATGGCGTGTTGCGTCCACTTGATCTGATGCAGCCGTACCGGCTTGAGATGGGCACCAAACTGCCGAACCCGCGCGGCAAGGATTTGTATGCATTCTGGGCCGCCGAAGTGACCAGCGCGCTGAATGCCTCGCTGCAGGCTCAGAAAAGCAAGGCACTGGTGAATCTGGCGTCGGAAGAGTATTTCAAATCGGTGCAGACCGATGCGTTGGGCGCGCCGGTGATCACGCCAGTGTTCGAAGACTGGAAGGGCGGCAAGTACAAGATCATTTCTTTTTACGCCAAACGCGCACGCGGTCTGATGGCGCGCTTCGCCATTGACAAGAAAATTACCCGACCGGAGCAATTGAAAGATTTTGACAGCGAAGGTTATACATTTGAGCCGAAGGGCTCGGATGACGGGCGCTGGCTGTTCAGGCGTCGTATCGCTGACTAAGTAGCTTTGTATTTTTAATTGTCAGAATCAGTGAATCCAGCTTCTTTGCTGGGTTGACGAGCACAGCGCCTGTTCCTGATTCACAATCAAATTCAGCGCCGCACTGAGCGATTGCCACCTACCAGAACTTCCACCATGATTTTGGCGCAGCTTCCTGATCCGGAGCGCGTACGGTGGAGCTGACCTGATAGTTCAACTGAAAAATCCGCTCGGCGTCATCACGGAGGTCGGTTAGTCCGAGTGCGTTGTAGGCCTGAATCTGTATGCGCAGCGCATTACGTACGGAGGATGAGGCGGGATAGTCGCGGATGACCACTTGCGCACGATTGGCTGCTGCTACGTGCGCACCCTTCATCAGGTAATAGCTTGCGACATGCACTTCGTATTGCGCCATGGCCTCGATCAGATACCGGAGGCGATCGCGCGAGTCTTCTGCATACTGGCTGTCGGGGAAGCGTTCCACCAGCTGTTTGAAAGCCTCGAACGCAGCGCGTGCCGCCTTGGGGTCGCGTTCGGTCAGATCTTGACGGATGATGAAATCGAACAGCGATTTCTTGTCATTGAAATTGGCCAGGCCGCGCAGGTAATACATGTAATCGACGCTGGGATGGTTTGGGTGCAGTCGAATGAAGCGCTCCACGGCCGCCAGGCATTGCGCCTGATCATTCTGACGGTAGTACGCGTAAGCGATATCCATTTGCGCCTGCTGCGCAAATTTACCGAAAGGGTAGCGAGACTCGAGTTTTTCGTAGTACTTGATGGCTTTTTCGTAGCCACCTGCCTGCAGCTCTTCCTTGGCCTGAGCGTATAATTTCTCCGGCGACCAGCCTTTGGTTTCATCGGCTTTTTCACCCAGTGAGCCGCAGCCCGAGAGCAGCAGGGCCAGCGCGAACACAGCATATTGCAGGAAAGTCTTGAGCATGGGACGGCACGTGAGCAAGTCGGAAACGATGCCGATTATAGCCGATGGACTCACCTTGAAACGACAGAACATGAATGACCCCGCAGCAGAGTACGACGACGAAATCTTGGCAGATGCCGGGGATTTCGATGCCAGCGCCCCTGCCCCTGAGCTTGCCCCCGACCTCACTCCCCTGACGTTCACGATCAGCACGGACCATCGCGGTACCCGGCTGGACAAAGTCCTCTCGCTGTGTCTGCCGCAGTTTTCGCGTGCGCGGCTGCAGCAGTGGATAGAGCAGGGTTTGGTCAGTGTGGATGGCAAGCCTTCGGGGGTGCGCCAGATCATGCTGGGGGATGAGCGCATTGTTGTGTCGCCTCAGCCCGACCCGTCGACGGTGTCGTTTGTAGCCGAACCGATATCGATGACGGTCGTGCATGAAGATGATGCGCTGATCGTGATCGACAAGCCGATCGGTCTCGTCGTGCATCCAGCCGCCGGCAATTGGACCGGCACCTTGCTCAATGGCTTGCTGCATCAATGGCCCGCGCTGCACGGCGTGCCTCGCGCCGGCATTGTGCATCGTCTCGACAAAGACACCAGTGGTCTGCTGGTGGTCGCCAAAACGCTCAGCGCACAAACCAGTCTGGTGCGTCAGCTGCAGGACAGGAGCATGAGTCGTCAGTATCTGGCGCTGGTCTGGGGGCAGCCGGTGTCTGGCGGACGCATCGAGGCGGCGATTGCACGCCATCCGCGCGAGCGAACCCGAATGGCAGTCAGTCAGTCGATGTTGGCCAAGCCGGCGGTCACGCATTACGCTCGGCTGGCGACGGGTACGCTCGATGGCAAGCCTGTGTCTTTGCTGGAATGCCGTCTGGAGACCGGGCGCACCCATCAGATCCGCGTGCATTTGCAATCGATCGGTTTTTCCCTGGTCGGCGACGCGGTGTATGGCAAATCTCATTTGGCGGCCTTGTTCCCGCGTCAGGCCTTGCATGCCGAACGTCTGGGGCTGATACATCCGTCCACAGGCCAGCCTTGCGAATGGCATGCGCCTTTGCCGCCCGATATGGCAGAGCTGCTGAAACGCTCAGGCATCACGCATTAAATGCAGACCCTGACCGTTGTCTGGCCTGATTTGCCCGCCGGGGTGGGCATGCTCTCAACACTGCGCAGGGGCGGTGTCAGCAGTGGCCGCTACGGTGCTGTTGGCGTTCAGGGCCCTCACGACACTCAGGAACCTCACCATTCAGATGCTGGTACCGCCGGCGCTCATGTAGGCGGCAGCGATGGCATGACTAACGGCGGGCTCAATCTAGGTCTGCATGTCGGTGACGATCCGGCTTCAGTCGAAAAAAATCGTCGCCTGCTGCGAGGGCAGCTACCTGCGGATCCCGTCTGGCTGACGCAGGTGCATGGCACCCGGGTACTGGATTTGTCATCGGCGTCTGCATCTGCATCGGGTCAGCCGTTGTCGCACGAGGCGGATGCCAGCATTGCCTCGGAACCCGAACAAGTGTGCGCCATCCTGACCGCCGATTGTCTGCCTGTGCTGCTGGCGGATTGTCGCGGCACGCAGGTCGGTGCTGCCCATGCCGGCTGGCGTGGGCTGGCGCAGGGCGTGATCGAACAAACGGTCGCCGCCATGCATGCGTCGGGGGCGGATCAGTTGACGGCCTGGCTGGGCCCGGCGATTGGTCCGCAGGCGTTTGAAGTGGGCAGTGAGGTGCGTGAGGCCTTCGCGCATCTGGGGCCCGAGGCCGAAGCGGCGTTTGTGCCAGTGCCGGGCAAGGCAGGTAAATTTTTCGCTGATCTGGCGGGATTAGCCCGCATCGCACTGCTGCGATCCGGTGTGACGCAGGTATCGGGCGGTAGAGATTGCACGGTCAGCAACCCGGCAAAGTTCTATTCCTTTCGCCGCGATCAGATCACTGGTCGCATGGCTTCGATGATCTGGATCAAATGATTCAAACGTTTTCGCGTTTATCTTCTTGCACCGTTTGTTGTTGCTCTTGCATTTCGCGTTGTCGTAATCGTTCCTGTTCGCGACGGCGACGACGTTTTCCGGTGCCGCCTATGTACACAATGATCGACACAGGCAACACACCATAGAGGAAAAACGTCATAATGCCCGCGACAAAGGAGTCTTCGACGACGGACATCATCAGCACGACGTAGATCCAGCCAACCACAGCAATATGCATGATTTTCTATTTTCCGAAGTTCGTGGTTGCCGCTCGTCGCTGATTTTCTCTGAGCGAGCACAATTCATTCGAATGCCATCCTATCATCGTCCCCGCCGGACAGCAGACGCCCGGCAAACTTCGCTAACCAGCACGGGAAAAAGTCATGAGCCAATCGGACGATAACAACAACGCATCGCAAGGCAGTGCAGCGCAAGACTGGCTGTCTCAGCTCTCCGACCCCAAAGCCTGGCAATCGATGATGAATGTAATGCAGTCGGGGATGGCGGGGATGTCCGGAATGTCCGGGATGTCGGGAATGCCAGGAGCGACAGGTCCGGTAGCCAGCTCAGCGCTCCATGCGATGGTGCCCCCCGAAAAGCTCGCGCAGCTGCAAAGCGATTACATGAATGAAATGTCGCGTTTGTGGACCGGTCTAATGTCATCACAGATTCCCGACATCAAAGACCGGCGCTTCTCAACCCCGGCGTGGAAATCCAGTCCCTATCATGCGTTCACTGCAGCGACTTATTTGCTGAATGCGAAATTCATGAATGCACTCGCCGATGCGGTCGAGGTGGATGAAAAAATCCGTAAAAAAATTCGTTTTGCAGTCCAGCAGGGCATCGATGCGATGTCGCCATCGAATTTTTTGGCAACTAATCCGGAAGCACAGCAAAAAATTATCGATACCAAAGGCGAGAGTCTGACGCGCGGCATCATGCATATGGTGAGCGACATGCGTCGCGGGCATATTTCGCAAACCGATGAAACCGCATTTGAAGTCGGTCGCAACGTCGCCACCAGCGAGGGTGCGGTCGTGTTCGAAAACGAGGTGATGCAATTACTGCAGTATCGCCCGCTGACCCCCAAGGTCTACCAGCGTCCGCTGCTGATCGTGCCACCCTGCATCAATAAATTTTATATTCTCGACCTGCAACCCGATAACTCCTTCATTCGCTACGCAGTCTTGCAGGGACACACGGTGTTCGTGGTGTCCTGGGTGAATGCAGATGAATCGCACCACAACACCACCTGGGATGACTATATCGAGAGCGGCGCAATTGCGGCGATTGAAACTGCGCAGGCGATTAGTGGTGAGAAGCAGATCAATGTGCTGGGTTTTTGTGTTGGTGGCACGATCCTGACGACTGCGCTGGCGGTGCTGGCGGCGCGTAAAAAAAAGCCGGTATCCAGTGTTACGCTGCTGACGACGATGCTGGATTTTTCCGATGTCGGCGGCATTGATATCTATGTCGACGAGGCCCAGGTGCTGCAGCGCGAGCAGGCGATAGGCAAGGGCGGACTGATGCCGGGCCGTGATTTTGCCGTGGCGTTTTCCAGCCTGCGGCCGAATGATCTGGTGTGGAATTACGTCGAATCGAGTTATCTGAAGGGCGAAGATCCGCCGCCCTTCGATCTGCTGTATTGGAATGCAGACAGCACCAATTTGCCGGGACCGATGTTTTGCTACTACCTGCGCAACATGTACCTTGAAAACAAGTTGCTGATACCGGGTCGGCTGTCGGTTGCTGGCGATCCCGTCGATCTGGGTCGCGTGCAGGCACCGGCCTTCATCTTCGCCTCGCGCGAAGATCATATCGTGCCCTGGGCCAGTGCCTATGTCAGCACCGGTCTGATCAACACCGGCAAACGCAGCAATAATCGTTTCGTTCTCGGCGCCTCCGGACATATTGCGGGGGTGATCAATCCACCGGCCAAGAAAAAACGCAGCTACTGGACGCATGATGCATTGCCGGTGGCAGCCGATCAGTGGTTGGCGGAAGCGACTGAACATCCGGGCAGCTGGTGGCCCGAATGGGCAGATTTTTTGGCCAGCCATGCGGGCGAACAGGTCGCTGCACCGAAGAAGTATGGCAGTACGCGCTTCAAGCCGATTGAGCCGGCACCCGGCAGGTATGTGAAGGTCAAAGCGGGCTAAAGCCCTCGCCCGGCCGGTAGTGGCTGCTCCGGCTTGTTTTCATAATGAAAATGGCCGGCTGAATCCTCTTGCTTTGCGCCGCAATATTCTCAGGCAGGGCGGTCGGTATCTCGCCCAAGCTTTTGTTTTTAGGCACTATAATGCGCGCGAAGGGGCGAAAGACCCCGCCTTTTATTTATAAAATCTTGCGTGCGCATTGCAATGCAAAATAACCGGGACCCCCGTCATGACCACCACAAAGAAGGCCGGCGAGCGCCTGATCAAGAAGTACCCTAACCGTCGTCTGTACGACACCCAGACCAGTTCCTACATTACCCTCGCAGATGTGAAGCAGCTCGTGTTGGGCAATGAGGATTTCGTCGTTGTCGATGCAAAATCCGAAGAAGACCTGACCCGCAGCATTCTCCTGCAAATCATTTTGGAGGAAGAGTCCAACGGTCAGCCCATGTTCTCCAGCTCGGCGCTCTCGCAAATCATTCGGTACTACGGCCACACCATGCAGGGCATGATGGGCTCTTATCTGGAAAAGAACATCCAGGTTTTCATCGACATCCAGAACAAGCTCGCTGAGAACTCTAAAGGTCTGATGGAGGAAAAATCCTTCAGTCCTGAAATGTGGACGCAGTTCATGAGCGTGCAGGGTCCAATGATGCAGGGCATGATGAGCAACTACATTGAGCAGAGCAAAGGCTTGTTCATCCAGATGCAAGAGCAGATGCAGAGCCAGTCCAAAAACATGTTCGGCGCGTTCCCGTTCCCCGGCATGCCCGGCGCGAAGGCACCCGAGGCCAGCAAGCTCTGATTTTCCACAGCGGTCAAAGGGTAGAATTGCGCCTTCGGCGTCCTGCCCTTTGACTTCCTCGCTTAGCCTCTCATGTCTGATTCTCCGGTAACACCCAAAGTAGGCTTCATCTCACTCGGCTGCCCCAAGGCACTGGTCGATTCCGAGCAAATCCTCACCCAGCTGCGCGCTGAGGGTTACGACACCGCCAAATCCTATGACGGCGCGGATCTTGTCATCGTCAATACCTGTGGCTTCATTGATGCAGCGGTGGCTGAATCGCTGGATGCGATCGGTGAGGCGCTCCATGAAAACGGCAAGGTCATTGTGACTGGTTGTCTAGGCGGTAAAAAAGATGCGTCGGGCCAGGATGTCATTCGCGCCGTGCATCCGAAAGTTCTGGCCGTGACCGGACCGCACGCACTAGCCGAAGTGATGGATGCGGTGCACCAGCATCTGCCCAAACCCCATGAGCCTTTCATTGATCTCGTGCCACCGCAGGGCATACGGCTGACGCCGCGTCATTATGCGTATCTGAAAATTTCCGAAGGCTGCAATCATCGCTGCAGTTTTTGCATTATTCCCTCGATGCGGGGCGATCTGGTCTCGCGTCCCATCGGTGAAGTCATGCTGGAGGCCGAGAATCTCTTCAAGGCTGGCGTCAAAGAGTTATTGGTCATTTCACAGGACACCAGCGCCTATGGCGTCGATGTGAAATTCCGCACCGGCTTCTGGCAGGGCCGTCCGGTACGCACGCACATGACGGATCTGGTGACCGCGCTCGGTGAGTTGGCAAAGCACTACGGTGCCTGGGTCCGACTGCACTATGTCTATCCGTATCCGCATGTTGATGACGTCATTCCGCTGATGAACGATGGCCACGTGCTGCCGTATCTGGATGTGCCCCTGCAGCACTCGCACCCGGACGTGCTCAAGCGGATGAAGCGTCCTGCGAATGGTGAAAAGAATATCGAGCGTATCCGCGCATGGCGCGCCGCTTGTCCGGACATCACCATTCGGTCGACCTTCATTGCCGGTTTTCCCGGTGAGACCGAGGAAGAGTTTTCGCACCTGCTCGATTTTTTGAAAGAAGCGCAGATTGATCGGCTGGGTTGCTTTGCTTATTCGCCTGTCGAAGGTGCGACCGCAAACGCGATCGCCTCGCCGGTGCCTGATGAGGTACGCGAAGAGCGTCGCGGGCGGGTAATGCAACTGCAGGAAACTATCTCGCGCGAGCGGCTCCAAGCCAAAGTAGGCAAAACCTTGCGGGTGTTGATTGATGAGGTCGATCGTAACGGTGCGACGGCGCGTTCGGCCGCCGATGCACCCGAAATCGATGGTGTGGTCTATGTGAAGCGACCCTATGATCCGTCAGTCACGCTGAAGGTGGGTGAATTCATTGATGTGAAAATCACGACCGCAGATGCACACGATCTCTGGGGTAGCATCGACTAAGCGGTACGGACGGAGTGGGGAAGAACGTGAGCGATAAAAAATCGTTTCAGACACTGCTGACGACGACGGATTATCATCCGCCCGAAGGTTTTGCGGCGTTCACCACGCCGATTCATCATGCCTCAACGGTCCTGTTTCGCGATGTCGCTGCGCTGCGTTCGCGCGACTGGCAGGAAAAAAGCGCCTATACCTACGGCCTGCACGGTACGCCAACCACGTTTACCCTCGAAGCACGCTTAGCCGAGATTGAAGGCGGTAGCGATTGTCTGCTCGCGCCCAGCGGACTGGCCGCGATTTCGATGATTGATCTCGCACTGCTGCGTGCCGGCGATGATTTTCTGATCCCCGACAATGTCTACAACCCGAATCGTGAACTGGCGCAGTGGCTGGTGCGTGATTTCGGCATGACGGCGCGCTACTACGATCCTCTGATCGGTGAAGATATTGCTGGCCTCATCCAGCCGAACACGCGTCTGATCTGGACTGAAGCGCCGGGATCGGTATCGATGGAAGTGCCGGACATACCGGCCATCTGCCGCGCTGCGCATGGGCGGGGTGTTCCGGTGGCACTCGACAATACCTGGTCAGCGGGCATCGGTTTTCGGGCGTTTGAACAGGGTGTCGATATCGTCATGCAGGCGCTGACCAAGTATCACTCGGGTGGCTCGGATGTGCTGATGGGGGCCGTCATCACCCGCGACAAGGCTTTGCACCGAAAAATTGGTGCTGCGCATATGCGACTGGGTATGGGCGTGTCGGGTGATGATGCGTTTCTTGTTTTGCGGGGTTTGCCCAGCATGAAGCTACGCTTTGATGCCCATGATGCCGCCGCTCGTCAGATTGCGCACTGGCTGAAGGCCCGGCCGGAAATTTCGAGGGTATTGCATCCGGCTTTGCCGGACTGCCCCGGTCACGCAATATGGCAGCGTGACTTTACCGGTGCCGGTGGCTTGTTCTCGGTACTGTTTGATCCGCGTTTCACTGAAGCGCAGACCGATCAGTTCATCGATAGTCTCAAGCTGTTTCGCATTGGTTACAGCTGGGGTGGTGCGAACAGTCTTGCGGTGCCTTACCGTATGTCGGCGATGCGCAGCCAATGGGCGGGAGCGGGTGAGCTGGTGCGATTCAATATCGGGCTGGAAGCCGTCGATGATCTGATTGCTGATCTTGAGCAGGCCTTGCTTACACTGGCATAGCTTGATTGTTGTTCAGATCCAGAAAGCCACGTATCAGCCGATACGCTTTCCAAACCCAGGCAGCGAGCCAGACCACCACGGCCACGGGGATGCCAATCACGGTGACAAAAAGGATGCCGCCTGCAACCATCCAGACGATATACCACCAGAATGAACGAATCTGCCAGCGGTGGTGAGAATGTACAAAGCTACCTGTCGTGTCACCGCGTTTCAGATAGTTAAGGATCAGCGGCACGAAGGACAGCGCGCCCAGCGAGAACGCCATTGATGCACCATGCATCAGGTAGAGCCACCACACCCAACGTTTGTTGTCTTCGGTGTCGCTGTCAAAATAGATTTGTTCGTTCATGTCATTTTATCCCTACCTGAATAAATTCAGAACGCCATCCAGCCCTGCATAGTTGAGTGTCACATGGGCCTTGGCCTGAACCACGGGTTTAGCGCGAAAAGCCACCGATAACCCCGCGACTGACATCATCGCCAGATCGTTCGCGCCATCGCCGATGACGATGGCGGCCGTTGGGGGTACGCCCAGCCGCCCACACTCGTCGATCACAGTTTGCCGCTTGGCCTCGGCATCGATAATCTCGCCGATCACCTGGCCAGTCAGTTTTCCATCAACGACTTCGAGCAGGTTGGCGCGTGTCATGTCGAGCGCCAGCATGTCCTTCAAACGATCAGTGAAGAAAGTAAAGCCGCCCGAGACTAGCACCGAGCGCAGACCGGCGGCCCTCATGCCCTGTAACAGGCTGTGTGCACCCGGAGACAAACGCAATCGTTCTTCAAAGACCTGATGCAGCGCCGACGCATCCAGCCCCTTGAGCAGCGCAACCCGCCGTGTGAGACTTTCGCGGAAATCCAGTTCGCCCCGC
>JBILCO010000342.1:0-3515 GCA_044353075.1 Burkholderiaceae bacterium | reverse complement strand
CAACAATAGTTTTTTTTCTAAAATCTCCAATGACTTCCTCTTCCTCTTTTGTAAGACAAGTAGTTAAAAACATACTGATATCCATATTAAAATTATTTTGTATTTCAGTTTTAATGATATCTTTGTTATACGATACATTATAGGATATATTATTAGATGTATTATTGTAAATATTATTAGTTATATCATTAGAAAACCAATGATGTATAATTCCATTTCTATCTGATAAATCAAAAAGTTTAGAAAATTCTTCTAGTTTTGATAATTCAGCATAATATGAAGGTGAATTTGTATGTATCCAGTCTATATGATAAACATCGTGAAAATACTCAGACCATCCTATAGTGTTTATTAAATTATTTATAAAAAAAGGATTAATACATTTATTAAATATTTTTTGTTTTAAAAGAATAGGCTCCAATACATTTGGTTCAGATGTTATTCTTATAGGATTCCTTTGTATATTTCGGTCTCTTTCTGTTGTTTCTTGAGAGGAAGCCATATTTATATTCTGACTTTGTTCTTGAGTATTTCCACATAAATCAATCTCCTCATATATTGCTGGGGCAACAATTAAATAATAATTATCTTGTTCTTTTAAAAAAGCATGAATGTTTGAAGCTACAAAATTTTTTGATTCAATTCTATTATTTAAAATACGATATATACTTCCTATTGTACCATTATCAAAATTTGTTCTATTAAACACGCCATCTTTATTTATTTGAAAATAATAAAATAAACTGAAGTCTTCATAATTGTATTTATTTTTATAATTGTTAATATATGTATAAAAATATTTTGATAACCCCCCCTCTATTGAATTTAAAAGTTGACTCTTTATCTCTTTTACACCAAATAATTTTGGTAAAAATGAAAATTTATTTTTTTGATTTCCAAGATTAGATATTTCAAAAGGGCTGTCAAAGCGTAATTTTTCTACTTCTAATAAGAAATCCAAATAAAATTGTGTATCAGATACCCCTCTAGTATCGCTTCTTACAGGTCTTGCTTTAAGAACTTCTTTTATCTTTTCATTTACAAAATCCAAACATGATGACATATAGAGTAAAACATATTTTAGAAAATATTTTCGTAAACTAACTGTTCGTGGAATATTTCTACTTAAATCTTTTTGTAAACTATTAGCAAATGGTTGCTGGTCTGTTCTTTTTTTTGCTATCTTTAATTGTTTATTTAAATATTTTTTTTGAGCCATTTCTATTGTTTCATTGCCAAAATAAACATTATTAAGGTCTCCTAAGCCCAATTCATATAACAGTTCAATAACTTCCTTATTTTTTGAATATAAATCCTCTATAATTTCAACCTTTAATTGTTCGTTTCTTTGTGCTATTTCTTGTAGACTTTGTCTTTGATAAAAAGGGGCTAATTTAGCATTATTTGTACGAATTACATGCGCACCAGAAGTTATTATAGAGTTTATATTATTTAATAGACATCGCGATAGAAGATTATAATCATTTGTTGTTATAACACAGTTCTCGCGACAAAATGGTAATTCTGTATCGCTTTTATTTTTTAATAATTGATATTTTTGAAAAGCATCGGTCTTATATATTAACATTTGGTCTAATATAGCTGCTTGTAATGTATCACCTAGTTCTTTTGTTAGAACTAATTTTCGTATTATACTACGTTTAGAAGGAATATTATAAGATGCATTTATATACATATTTTTATACGCATTCCCTTTACTATAATATGTAGGGTCTGTTATACGTTCTGCTGTAGTAGTTCCTCGTTGTTCTAATTCTTCACCTCTGCTATCTACAGGATTAAAATCATTATTAAAATACTCATTTATAGTGTCATCATTCGTTGTTTCAATCTTTATAAGATTTCTAGTAGCATCATATGATAATTTTTTTATAGCTTTATCTAATCCATATTTTTTTAATATATTTTGGGATATTTCATAATCTGAATTGATCAATAATAATGTATTTGCATCAACTGTTTTTGAAGCGGTATCAAGCATGGTCGCAAATGTAAATAGATTAATATAATTACGAAATAAATTTTGCGGAGCATAACCAGCATCCTGTATAGTGTATAATAGGGGGGCACTCTTAAGGGTACGAGATACGCCTGTAATATTTGGTATTGTTCCTTGTCCTATTAAACGATTTTCTTCAGCATTTGGCATATTTTTTATTATAGGAATATATTCAAGGTTTGAAGTATATTGTCTTCTTATTTCATTAAATATAATTATAGACCTATCGCCAACACCGGTAAAATTATTTACAATATTTTGTGTTAAAGGATTTGTAGTTAAACTATTATAATCAAATAACGGTTTAATAACATTATTTAACATAAAAGGCCCATGTGTATCGCTACGTAGACCTTGTGTTGATGCAGCATCTTTACCGATATCTAGACAATTTATTAGATTGTTATAAAGAGTAATAGTAGGATTTTGTGAAATATCTTCGTCAACGGTACATGGTCTTGCAGTTGTGGATGCTGTTGATTGTCCAACAAGACCAGAGGTAGCAGACATATTATCATTTGTTGCTTCTTCTACATTCTGTGCTTGTTCCTTCGCCAATATATCAGGATGAAAATTTTGAATATATTTATCAAAATCATAATATTCTTTCTGATATTTATCAAAATTTCCACGTACTTTTTTCCATGTTTCTTTTAAATTATTTTCATATAGTTCATAATAATCATCAAAGTCCTTTTCATACTCTTCTTTTATATTCATTAAGTTCCATACATCATAACAACCAATATAAAATCCTAAATATCCTGATAAATCAAAACGAACTGGATAACTTTTCCATCTTTCTAATACAATATCAAATAACCACTCTGTATCTTCACCAAAAGAAGGTTTAAAACGTTGTTCATACATATTTTCAATATATTCAATCAGTTCATCATTTGATATATTTTCATCAACTTCCTCTTCTGTATTGACTAATCTATTAAAAATAGATATTGGGTCTTTTTTTTTTAAAAATTTAATGAGAGGTGGTGGTGGTAATTTTCTATTTGTATTATTACGAGACGTATTAATAATAGCAGTAGTAACACTATCACTTCTCCCTATTATTCTTTGTTTCTTTGCTGCTTGCTCTATTGGCTGACATTCTTTATGATTTTTATCTGCTATACACTGTCTTGTATATTTTTCAAGTGTTAGACCAGAATCTCTATATTTTGAATGAATCTCTTTCCAAAATAAATCAAAATCATTTCTATCAGTATGATTATTCCAAATTTCATAAGCCTTCTTTACACTATTATATTTAAACCCTATTGTATTATTATCAATAGTTTCTCCTTGTTCTCTTAATAATTCTTTATAACCTTCAAGAGTTGGAAATCCAGTATCACCATCGCCCCCCAATTGGAGCCCATTCAATTTCCTCAATGAACTCATTTCGTAAAAAATAAGTTCTTCTAATTATACAGCCCATATTTTCGGGACAGACCAATATACACACTATAGGATGTATACTGGCGCACAAAAATTG
>JBILCO010000253.1:0-3531 GCA_044353075.1 Burkholderiaceae bacterium | reverse complement strand
TTCCAGCCGGTGCAGTCGGGCCGTATCGTGCTGATGCAGCGCGAAGTCAGCAGCCCGACCGTGCATGTCCCGCCTGAGCGCCGCAAGATCGGAATGGTGTTTCAGGATTACGCGCTGTTCCCGCATCTGAATGTTGCAGAAAATATTGGTTTTGGTTTGCATGCGATGCCTGATGCGGAACGCCAGCGACGGGTGGCCGAGATGATGGCGCTGGTTGGCCTGACACCACTGGCGGATCGCTCACCGCATGAACTCTCGGGTGGCCAGCAGCAGCGGGTGGCGCTGGCGCGTGCGCTGGCACCCGGGCCTGAGTTGCTGCTGATGGATGAGCCGTTTTCCAATCTGGATATCACGTTGCGTGAACGGTTGGCAGTGGAGGTGCGTGATCTGCTCAAAGAAACAGGTACTACCGTCATCATCGTCACGCATGATCAGCATGAAGCCTTCGCTGTTGCCGATCGTATTGCGGTGCTGGCCGAGGGTCGCCTGCAGCAGTGGGGTACGGCGATGGATTTATATCATCACCCGGCCAATCCCTTTGTTGCCGGTTTCATCGGCGAGGGTGTGATGGTCTCGGGAAATATTGATTCGCAGGGTCGCCTGCACAATACACTCGGTACGTTTGTCTGTGACGCATCCCTGTCGCTGAAGTCAGGTACCCAGGCCCGCATGCTGTTGCGGCCGGATGATATTCAGCATGATGATGACAGTCCGCTCAAAGCGCAGGTGATCAGCAAGGCGTTTCGAGGTGCGCAGTTCTTCTATACGCTGGCCATGCCTAACGGGCAGCAGTTGGTTTCATTGGTCTCGAGCCATCACGATCATGCCATCGGTGAAATGATTGGTATACGGATGGAAATTGACCACGTGATTTGCTTCCCGGACGTTCTGTAAATACCGGTCAGGTTGTTCTTTTCTGGTGCTATCGGTTTTCTTTGGTCGGCTTTCTTTGGCCGAATTTCGTTCGTCGGATTGAGCTATCAGCGCGGATGATTCGACGTCGAATGATCTGACGCAGTCATTTTTCGCTTTACGGGTGGGGAACCATCGCTACCCAGCGTTTTCGAAGCAGCGGCAGTCGAGGGATTGCAGCTTTCGGGGACGTTCAGTGGCCTTGCCCACCAAAAATTTCAGAAAAATTTTCATACAGATCAGAGATGAATCCATGGTGGTGACGGCATGGATTGTGGGTCTGCTCGTTCTTCTTGTATTGCTCTGGTTTACCACTGAATTATCGTTGCGTCAGGAAGAGCAGCGGGTGCGATCGCATACGATGCATCAGACACTCTCACTGAGCGATTCTTATGCGACGCAATTAAGATTTCTTGCCGAGCAAATGAATCAGATTCTGCTCGGGATCGAAGACAAGTGGAACGACACACCGGCGACCATGGATCTGGAGCGTGATCGGAGGCGTGGGCTTTTTCCAGATCGGGGAGAATTTTTCATCTACATTCTTGATCAGCAGGGAAAGCCGATCAAAGCCTCCAGTACGTCGAGTGAAAAAAGCGGATTCATATCCAACGGATTTTTCAAGAGTCACCAAAATTCGTGCTGCCTCGGTTTGGTGATCACGATCGAGAATCAGGGTCCCAAAGTGAATGACAAGGTCATTTATTTTTCTCGTCGTCTGACGCATGCGGACGGTAGCTTCGGTGGCATCGCCGTGATCTCGGTGCGGCCTGAGTTCCTTGCAACTTTCCAACATGAGGCACTACGCGGTGCGCATGATTTTGTGAGTGCTCGCCTGACCAGCGGGCCGCTGCTGGCAATCCGGCTGGGCGTGGGCAGTACAGAAGATGTTATTTATTATCGCCAAACGCCACGATTTCATAACATTCGGGGAATCAGTCTGGAGCCGCCAGAAAAATTCAGTGACAGCAAAGGACGCTATGTTGCCTGGCGTCAGCTTGATGACTATCCGATGGTGGCACTCGCCGGTCTGACCGAAGAGGAAGCGCTCAGTGGTTATCAGATACTGGCCCGTAGTTATCGCCTGACGGCCACCACGGCTTCGCTGTTATTTCTGATTTTTACGGCGGTCGGTCTGTGGTTTTCCCAAAAGCTGGCTGCCAGACGCCGTGCTGAGGAGAATATACGCGCAACTTACCGGGTGGCGACCGATGCGGCGCATGAAGGTTTCTACATGCTGCGCCCCGTGTGTAATGCCAGAGGTGAGCTGACCGATTTTCATATTGAAGATTGTAATGACCGTGCCGCGGTACTGCTCGGTACGACGCGCAGCAGTCTGACAGGCAAACTGGCCAGTCAGCTCATTCGGAACGGGCTGCGCGAGAATCTGCTTTACATTTGCCGCCGTGCTCTTGCGGATGGCATGTATGAAGACGAATTCCGTTTACCCTCGGGCAGCGGTCTGAATGCGCAGTGGATTTATCGTCGGGCCGTGCATTCCGGTTCGGGTATCGCAATGACTTTACGCGACATTTCGGAACTCAAGGCGCATGAGCAGATGCTGGCTGATCTCGCCAATAAAGACTCGCTGACCTTCTTGCCCAACCGGCGCTGGCTCAGTTATTTTTTACCAGACGCCCTGCAAAGAGCGAAAGGCGACAATCATCGTCTTGCCTTGTTCTTTATCGATCTGGACAACTTCAAAATCATCAATGACACACTGGGCCATCAGGCCGGTGATGAATTGCTGCTGCAGGCGGCAAATCGTATCTGTCGCGCTGTACGTGCCAGCGATCATGTGATCCGGCTGGGCGGGGACGAATTTACGGTGGTGCTCGAAAATTTCAACAGTGAAAACGATCTCTCGCGTGTCGCCAGAAGTATTATCCAGAGTCTCAGCGAAACCTTTACGCTCAGTGCCGGTGCAGGTAACCGGGTGTCGGCATCGATTGGTATCAGCATCTATCCCAGTGACGGTGAAGATGCAGAAACCCTGTTAAAGCATGCCGATGTCGCGATGTATGCAGCCAAGTCGAAGGGCAAGGCGCGGCATCATTTTTATGATCCTGGCTTGTCCGAAGCGCTCCTGCTCAGACTCAGCAAGGAGCGCGCATTACGGCTGGCGATAGAAAATGACGAGTTTGTCGTTCACTATCAGCCGCGTGTTGCCGCACTTGACGGTCAGCTTTGTAGCCTGGAAGCCTTGTTACGCTGGCAGCATCCCGAACGAGGACTGGTTTATCCGCTCGACTTCATCGATGTCGCCGAAGACGCCGGCCTGATTGTGCCTATCGGCGAGATAGTGATCGAAAAAGTCGCGAAGCAGCTGGATCAATGGCGTAGCCGGGGCATACGTGTGGTGCCGGTGTCGGTCAATATTTCTCCTTACCAGCTGCAATCGGGCACAACGGCTAATTTTTTTGAAAAAATCGTGCAGCAGTACCGGCTTCCGTCGCAGTGGCTGGAAATAGAAGTGACCGAGTCTGCGGTGGTGGATCGCAGCAGGGTAGTCTCGAGTGAACTGGATGCCTTGCGCCGGCAAGGGGTACGGCTGATGATTGATGATTTTGGTGCAGGCTATTCATCGCTGGCACAGCTGCACCGGCTGGACGTCGATGT
>JBILCO010000249.1:0-3596 GCA_044353075.1 Burkholderiaceae bacterium | reverse complement strand
GTTTTTGCTGGGTGTCAGTATCGGAGGTTTTGGCGACCGCCTCTTGTTCCTGCACCTTGGCAAGGGCAGCGTCCGCTGCCTTTTCGGCTTCGCGCTGCGCTTCGAGCTTGGCAAGCCGCTCCTGCTTTTCACGCAGATCGGCTTCCTGTCTTGCCATCAGCTCAGCCTGACGACGGGCTTCTTCATCACGTCGTGCCTGCTCGGCTTCATCAATGATCGGGGCTTTGGGCGCTTCCTCTTCCTGTGCGACCGGCGCATCGTCACGCTTGACGAAAGTGCGCTTCTTGCGAACTTCAACCTGAATGGTGCGGGATTTTCCGCTGGAATCAGCCTGCTTGATCTCGGTGGTTTCTTTACGGGTCAGCGTGATTTTTTTCTTCTCGCCATCCGCCGCAGCACCGTGAACTTTGCGCAAATGCCCGAGCAGCTTGTCCTTGTCTTCCTTGGACAGCGTGTCTTCAACCGAGCTTTTTTCGACGCCAGCGTCCTTAAGCTGCTTGAGCAGCAGGTCCGCCGGCATTTTCAGCTCGGTGGCAAATTGGGCGACATTGTTACTTGCCATTCAGTCCTCTTTTCTAGTGATGCTTTTGCAAAGGTATCGGGTCCGGGGTGCTTATCTGGACTCAGCGAGACTCCAGACGCGGGCCTGGAGAGCCTTTGCACGGTCATCATATTTCGCATCAATCAACTTCATTTCTTCGTCGGTCACATCGCTGAACTCCTGGTCGATCAGCTGACGGGCACGTTCCACAGACAGTGCCAGGATGGCACCGAATTCGTCATAGGCCAGACCAGCAAATGCCTCGAGTGTTTTCACACCAGCCAGACCCAGCTTGCCGGCGGTGACCCGATCCATGTCGTCGAGATTGAGCAGCGCGTCTTCCATGCCTTCGAGGCCTTCTTCGGAGGCAATGGCTTCGGTGACGAGCGCATCTCTTGCGCGGTTGCGCAATTCATTGACGGTATCTTCATCGAAGGCTTCGATTTCCAGCATCTCGGTGATCGGCACATACGCGATTTCTTCGAGCGTGGAGAAGCCTTCCTGCGCGAGGATGTCGGCGACTTCTTCGTCGACATCGAGTTTTTCCATGAACAGGCTGCGAATGACTGCTGTTTCGGAAGCGGCTTTGTCAGCAGATTCTTCGGCGGTCATGATGTTGATCTGCCAGCCCGTCAATTCACTGGCCAGACGCACATTTTGACCACCACGACCGATTGCAATGGCGAGATTTTCTTCGTCGACCACGACATCCATCGCATGTTTGTCTTCGTCAACCATGATCGACGAGACATTGGCCGGGGCCAGCGCGCCGATGACAAACTGTGCAGGATCATCCGACCAGAGAACAATATCGACGCGCTCGCCGCCCAGCTCGCCGGTCACGCTTTGCACACGTGAGCCGCGCATGCCGACGCAGGTGCCGATGGGGTCAATGCGTTTGTCGCTGGTGAAGACAGCGATCTTGGCGCGCACACCGGGATCGCGCGCTGCGGATTTGATCTGCAGAAGGCCCTGTTCGATCTCGGGAACTTCCAGCTCGAACAATTTCATGATGAATTCGGGTGCCGTGCGCGACAGGATGACTTGAGGGCCACGGGCATTGCGATCGATGCGCAGGATGTACGCGCGGACGCGGTCGCCGATACGCAGGTTCTCTTTGGGAATCGTCTGATCGCGCGGCAGCCGGGCTTCGATCTTGCCGGATTCGACGATCGCATCACCGCGCTCCATGCGCTTGATGGTGCCCGTGACCAGTACGTCACCACGCTCGAGGAAATCGGCAAGAATCTGCTCGCGTTCAGCATCGCGGATACGCTGCAGCACGACCTGCTTGGTGTCTTGTGCAAAACGACGACCGAAGTCGACGGATTCAATCGGCTCTTCGATGTAATCATCGACCTCGATGTCTTCGATCTGCTCTTTCGCTTCGAACAGCAGAATTTCCTGATCTGGCAACTGAAGACCGGCTTCGTCGGGCACGACATGCCAGCGCCGGAACGATTCGAATTCACCGCTCTCGCGATCGATGGCGACGCGAATATCAACCTCGCCCTCATAGCGTTTCTTGGTGGCCTGGGCCAGCGCATGCTCGAGCGCACCGAAGACGACATCCTTGTCGACATTCTTCTCACGCGCCAGCGCGTCAACCAGCAACAAAATTTCGCGACTCATTTACGGCTCCTGAAATCCACTTTGGGCACCAAACGTGCCTTGTCCACTTCTGCCAGCGAAAATTCCAGCATCGCCGGCCCTTCATTTCCTTCAAATTCAAGCCGGAGTGTCTCGCCCTCTGGCTCGTGCAAAATGCCTTCGAACGATTTCCGGTTGTTCGCTCCCGGGGCAGCCATCCGCAATTTGACGACGGCCTCTTGCCCGGCAAAACGCGCATAATCCGACAGCTTTTTGAGGGGACGATCCAGCCCCGGCGACGATACTTCGAGCCGCTCATAGCTGGCGTTCTCTACCGTCAGTACGTGGAGCAGCTGGTGTGTGACTTTCTCGCAGTCGTCCACGTTCACCGCCCGGTCTTCTTCAGCCAAAACGTCGATGTAAACGCGCACCAGGCCGCGTGCGGCCTGTTCAAAATCCACCAGCTCGTATCCCATGCCGGTAACCGTCTTTTCAATCAGCGCTGACAACAAAGAAACACCTCTCGCACAAGCGCAATGCCAACTTTTTCAGGAAAAAAAAAATGGGCATCTGCCCATCTTTCTTTGTGCTTCCTGAACCGCCTGTTATGAGTAATTGGCCAACACGCACCTCGTTACCCGACCGCCGGAAGCTTTGTTAAGTGCCTGATTATAGGCGATTAGGCATCTCACCGCAACGCACAAGGCAACGTAAAAGAATTGTCAATCTGAGATCTTCGATGCGCCATGTTCGGTTGATGGATACCCGGCACCCGACCGTTCTTCAGCCACGTGACCGGCGGCGTTGGGGCATGCCGGTACCGTAGCGATCGGCAGACCATGAATTACCCGTCGCACCTTGGCCGTTGCCGCGCCGTGCATCGCCCTGCCCGTTACGCTGGCCCTGTCCACTACGCGGACCCCGCCCACCTTGCGGCGCAGTCGGAAATCCCAGTGCTGTCTGCAAGGGATCGGGTTGACGCGAACGCGGCGCGCCCCTGCCACCGGTGTTGCCCTGCGCGTTGCCCTGGCTATGGCCGAAGGTATTGCCATTGACGTTGCCATTGCGGTTCGGCGGTCCGCCAAACTTGCCTTTGCCCGGTCCGCCGCGCGCGTCCGGTTGCCGACCGGCAGGCTTTTGCAAGCCATGGGCTGTCAACAGGGCTCGCACCGCATGTTCATCCATTTCTTCCCAGCGGCCACGTTTGAGGTTGCTGGGTAGCGTGAGCGCGCCATAACGCGTGCGAATCAGGCGCGAGACGGTCAGCCCGACCGATTCGAACATCCGGCGCACTTCCCGATTGCGGCCTTCGGAAATCGTCACGCGATACCAGCGGTTTGCACCGTCCCCACCACCATCGGCAATCTTGTTGAACTGTGCAAGACCATCCTCAAGCTTTACGCCTGAGAGCAATTTCTGTCGCATGCCTTCTTCGAGTTCACCGAGGGTGCGTACGGCATATTCA
>JBILCO010000248.1:0-3610 GCA_044353075.1 Burkholderiaceae bacterium | reverse complement strand
CGGCACAAAGTCGCGGTCATTATTCCGCCGGCATTCAACCGCTTCCAGCATTCGTTCTCGCATATTTTTGCGGGTGGCTATGCGGCCGGCTACTACAGCTACAAATGGGCAGAGGTACTGTCTGCGGATGCCTACGGCGCGTTTGAAGAAGCGCAGGGCGATCCGAACCGACTGGCCGAAACCGGTCTCGCATTTCACCGGGAGATTCTTTCGGTCGGCGGCTCGCGCCCGGCGCTGGAATCCTTCACGGCCTTTCGCGGCCGCGAACCCAGCATTGATGCGCTGCTCAGGCATAACGGCATGGTGCAGGCTGCCTGAATGCCATGACCCGCGTCGACTTTCACAGCAAAGTACCCGACAAGCTGCTCTACGCCTGCCGTCTAGTGCGCAAGGCATGCGCTGCAGATATGCGCGTGGTCGTCTTTACTCAGGACCGTACCCAGCTAGATGCACTGGATGAGGCACTCTGGACTTTTTCGGAGCAGGATTTTCTGCCACACGTGATGGCGGGCGATGCGCTTGCGGCCCAAACCCAGGTCATCCTTACCGATGACGCCGACGCAGTTCTGCCGCATCATCAGATTCTGATTAATTTATCGGGCGAGACACCGGCACACTTCGCCCGCTTTGAACGTTTGTTTGAAGTGATTTCCACGGACGAAGATGATCTCGCTGCAGGGCGTGAGCGTTACCGTCAGTACCAGCAACGCGGCTATCCCCTCACCCATTTTGTGGCTGAAAAAACATGAGTGACATACACAACACAACCCATGCGCGCGATAAGGGTGATGCGGATATTCCTGTGCTGACCGATGTCATCGAGGACGAAGGCGTCAGGACCCTGCCGGAAACCGTGTGGAGCGCGAGCTCCGGAGAGACTGAAACGCCCGCTCCGGCGATGACCGCGGCGATAGTCACTGCCGCCGAGGCGACTGAAGATACCCGCGTTGAACTGCAGGCTGCTGCGCGTCTGCCCTCCATCGAAGAAATCGAAGCAACATTGTCATCCCGCTTGACCGCCGAACTGGCCCTGCAAATTCCCGTGCTGCTGGAGGCAGCGCTGCGAGAGCACCTGCCCAAAGCGATTGGCGCCAAACTGCAGGCCGAGCTGGTCTCGGCACTGGCGAATGCGCTGCCGGGCGTGGCGCAGAATGCTGCAGCGGAACTTTCTTCCACACTGGCGTTCGAAGTAGGTGGTCTGCTTGAGCAGCGTATCGAGGACGAAGTTCGTCGTGCCGTCTCGGATGAAATTACGCGCCTGTCAGAAGATCAGCAGACATCGCGCTGATGTATTCGTTGATAGGGTTAGACGTTTAAAAAATTAAGTGATACGTGGCGTAAATGACGCCCATTCCATGCACAGCTTTTCTACAATCCTGACTTCCGTTACAGCGGCCACCGCAGTCGTCTTACGGCCATCTCACAGGATGTTTCAATGAAAGTCATCGTTCTTGGTGCAGGTATTATCGGTACGGCTTCAGCCTGGTTTTTACAAAAAGCGGGCCATGAAGTCAGCGTCATCGACCGCCAGCCCGGTCCCGCGCTCGAAACCAGTTTTGCCAACGGTGGGCAGATCTCTGTATCCCACGCCGAGCCTTGGGCGAATCCCGCCGCACCGCTGAAAGTTCTGAAGTGGCTGGGACGGGAAGATGCGCCCCTGCTGTTCCGGCCGCGCGCCGACTGGCTGCAATGGCGCTGGGGTATGGCATTTCTACGCGAATGCACGCCCGCACGTACTGCGCACAACATTCGACAAATCGTGGCACTCGCCGAGTACAGTCGTCAGACCTTGCAGGCGGTACGGGCCGAAACTGGCATTAGCTATGATTGCGAAACGCGCGGCATTCTGCATTTTTACACCGATGAAGAGGAATTCCAGCACTCAATGCCCGCTGCGCAGCTGATGCGCGAACTGGGTTGCCCGCGTCAAACCATTAGCGCCGATGAAGTGATCCGCATCGAACCCGCCCTGCGCGCGATACGACACAAAATTGTCGGTGGCGATTTCACCCAAACCGATGAGTCCGGCGACGTCCATCAATTCACCACCGGTCTGGCAAAAAAATCAGCGGAAGCGGGTGTCGATTTTCATTTCAACACGCTGGTGACGCGCCTGATTACGGAAGGTGCAGGCAGTGCACAGCGAGTCACAGGCGTTGAAGTGATTGATGCCGAAGGAAGGCACCGGGTGCTGCATGCCGACAGCGTGCTGGTCGCGATGGGCAGCTTCAGCACGGCCTTGCTCAAACCACTGGGCATTTCTTTGCTGCTGTATCCGGGCAAAGGTTACTCGGCCACCTTTGGAGTCAGCGATCCGTCGCTCGCCCCCCAGGTATCACTGACCGACGACGGACACAAGCTGGTGATATCGCGGTTCGGAAATCGTCTGCGCGTGGCTGGCACCTGCGAGATCAATGGCTATTCCCGAGAACTCAATGCAGCCCGCTGCGAAGCGATCACCCGTCGCACACGCGAGCTGTTTCCCGACGCCTGCGATTACGATCACCCGGTGTACTGGAGCGGACTGCGGCCGCTGACCCCGTCCAATGTTCCCTATCTGGGCACGACCCGCATCCCCAATCTTTTCCTCAACACCGGTCATGGCACGCTGGGCTGGACCATGGGCTGCGGCTCGGGGCGCGCGATTGCCGACATCATCTCCGGCCGTACACCCGATCTGGATTTTGCGTTCACAGGACCACGAGCCGCCGAGCATGCGCCTGATCTGACTGCGGCGACGGCGCGCTGACCCACGTTAGATGGCCTAATGAACGCCTGCCATAGTGATTTCGGGCAGGTCTTCTGCCATGCGTCTCCTGCTATGCGTCTTCTGTCACGCATCCTTTGCATGCCGGCGGCGTTCAGCACGTCACCAGCAAGCTTGTCAAATCAACGATAATTCGATTTTCCGTCCCGGAGGATATCCATGCAGCTCACCCGCACCGCCATCTCCCTGACACTGCTCGGCGCCATCAGTATGCAAGCGATGGCCCAAGAACAAGTGGTAAAAATCGGTCACGTCGGCCCGTTGTCTGGTCAGATCGCGCATCTGGGCAAGGACAATGAAAACGGCGCGCGCATGGCCGTCGATGTACTCAATGCGAAAGGCGTGAGCATCGGCGGCAAGAAAATCAAATTCGTTCTGCAGGGTGAAGATGACGGTGCCAATCCGCAGCAGGCAACGGCCGCTGCGCAAAAGCTGGCTGATACCAAAGTCAGCGGCGTCATTGGTCACCTGAATTCAGGCACCACGATTCCAGCCTCAAAAATCTATAACGATGCGGGCATACCGCAAATTTCTCCGTCGGCCACCAATCCGAAATACACGATGCAAGGCTACAAAGGCGCATTTCGTGTCGTGGCCAATGACGGTCAGCTGGGTGGCGCGCTCGGCCGCTACACCGCCTCGGACATCAAGGCCCAACGCATCGCCATCATTGACGACCGCACCGCCTATGGACAGGGTGTGGCCGACGAATTTGCCAAAGCGGCGAAAGCCGCTGGCCTGACCATCGTCGGTCGTCAGTACACCACAGACAAAGCCACCGACTTCAATGCGATCCTCACCGCGATCAAGGGCAAGTCGCCTGATCTGATTTTCTTCGGCGGC
>JBILCO010000030.1:0-12567 GCA_044353075.1 Burkholderiaceae bacterium | reverse complement strand
TTTTTCGTATTTCATTTCACTCGGTGATGCGAGTGACATCGATTTTGGCGATGTGCTCGATTTTCTGGCGACAGATCCGCAAACTCAGGCGATTCTTCTGTACGTTGAAGATATTCGCGGCGCACGAAAATTCATGTCCGCCGCTCGTGCCGCCGGCCGCAACAAGCCGGTGATGATTCTGAAGGCGGGCCGGGTGCCTGAAGGCGCACGCGCTGCGGCATCACACACCGGTGCACTTGCGGGCCGTGATGAGGTATACGATGCTGCGATTCGCCGCGCTGGCATGCTGCGGGTACTCACGACCGATGCCTTGTTTGATGCTGTTGAAACATTGGCGCGCGCACGACCACTGGTCAGCGAAGACCTGATCATTCTGACCAATGGCGGTGGCCCGGGTGTGATGGCGACCGATGCGCTGATGCTGGCGGGCGGACAGCTGGCGACGCTGTCTGACCAAGCTATGGCTGCGCTGGATCAGGTGTTGCCGCAAAACTGGTCGCGCGGCAATCCGATTGACATCATCGGTGATGCATCCGTCAGCCGTTATCAGGCCGCGTTGTCGATTCTGTTCCAGCATCAGCCATCCAATCCCATTCTGTTCATCCACGCACCGACGGCGATTGTTCCCAGCGCCGACATTGCACGTGCGCTGGCGCCGGTAATGCAGCAATCGCATCACTCGGTGATTGGTTGCTGGATGGGTGGTGCGTCGGTCGCTGAAGCACGTCAGATTTTTTCCCAAGCCGGTTTGCCGCATTTCGGTACACCGGAAGAAGCGGTGCAGGGTTTCATGCAGGTCGTGGAATATCGCAGCAATCAGCGGCTGCTGATGCAAGTGCCTGCTTCTGGCACGCCGCATGACGACATTGACTTTCCAGCGGCACGCGCTGTGATCGATCGTGCACTCGCCGAGGGGCGAATGATGCTGACCGAGCCCGAAGCAAAGACGCTGATGCAAGCCTGTCATATACCGATTGCAGAAACCCGGGTCGCGCATTCGCCGGAGGAGGCTGCAGCGCTGGCGGTGGACATCGGATTCCCGATTGCGGTCAAACTTTTGTCGCCGGATATTTCACACAAAACCGAAGTCGGTGGCGTGACGCTGGATCTGGACAGTGCCGCTGCCGTCGAAGAGGCGGCCAGGGCGATGCAACACCGGCTGGCCGTCTTGCGTCCGGATGCGAAGCTGAGCGGCTTTTCAGTGCAGACGATGGTGCGTCGCCCGGATGCGCATGAGCTCATTGTTGGCATCACCTCGGACCCGATTTTCGGCCCGGTGATTTTATTCGGGCAGGGCGGTATTGCAGTCGAAGTACTGAAGGATCATGCACTCGCGCTGCCACCCTTAAATAAAGCACTTGCCCTTGACACGATTTCCCGCACACGTGTCTCCAAACTGCTGGCCGGGTATCGTAACCGGCCGGCCGCTGATATCGACGCGGTCAGTCAGGTACTGATTCAGGTGGCGCATCTGGCCGCCGAACTGCCTGAGGTCGCCGAGCTGGATATCAACCCGCTGCTGGCCGATGCGCAGGGTGTGATTGCGCTGGATGCCCGTGTTTTACTCAAGCCTTTGCAGCTGCGTCATCCGCACGATCGTCTTGCCATCCGTCCTTATCCGCAGGAGCTGGAGGAGACCGTGCAATGGCTGGGGCAGCCGATGTGCTTGCGTCCGATCCGGCCCGAGGACGGCGAAGCGCATCTGCAGTTTTTTCAGGCGCTTGACCCCATCGATGTGCGCTTCCGGATCTTCATTCACATGCGGGAACTCCAGCCTTCGCAGCTGGCGCGCATGACGCAAATCGATTACGACCGCGAGATGGCTTTCATTGCCGTTCGAAAGCGCGCCGATGGCAGTGAGGAAACGCTGGGTGTGGTACGCGCGGTCGCTGACCCGGACAATATCAATGCCGAATTTGCCATCATCATTCGCTCCGATCTCAAAAATCTGGGTTTGGGGCAGCTGCTCATGGCCAAGCTGATTACTTATTTTCAGCAGCGCGGTACCCGGGCCATCGTTGGCGAGGCGCTTAGCGAAAACCATGCGCTCATCGACTTGACAAAAAATCTTGGTTTTGAGGTGCACAGCCAGGCCGGTAACGGTACTGTCGAGTTGAGATTGACGTTGCAATAACGCCGTGGTTGCCCGTGTCACCAGTGCCAGCGCCCGGTCAATTTTGACTTAAGTCAAGGTAATTGACGGGGCGCCTTCGTAGACTCCGAATCGCCTGAAAGCCCGCCGACTTCCGAGACGGGCAGCGCGGAGTAAAGACAATGACGGTTTCTACCCTGACCTCACACCACGTGCAGCACGTCGAATTCGACGCCGACCTGATCAGCCGGCTCACGCAGTCCGGGCCTCGCTACACCTCCTATCCGACTGCCGATCGCTTCAGTGATGGTTTTGGTTATCGGGATTATCTCCAGGCGGTGACGCAGGCCCATTCGCGAGGCGGCCGTTATCCCCTGTCGCTGTATCTGCACATTCCTTTTTGCGATACCGTCTGCTATTACTGCGGTTGCAACAAGATCGTCACCAAAAATCGTGAAAAAGCGGCAACCTATCTTGGCTATCTGAAGCGTGAAGTGGAAATGCAGGGCCAGCTGTTCGCCGGCTTCAATCAGATCGAGCAATTGCATTTCGGTGGCGGCACGCCTACCTATTTGTCCGATGCACAGATGGATGATCTGATGCAGCACCTGCAGCGCTGGTTTGTGTTTGCCGATGATGAGGCCGGTGAGTATTCCATCGAAGTCGATCCGCGCAGCGTGTCGCCGGATCGCGTGCATATACTCCGTCAGCTCCGGCTCAACCGCATCAGTCTCGGCGTACAGGACTTCGATCCGGAGGTGCAGAAAGCTGTTAACCGTATTCAGCCTGAAGAACAGACACTGGCGGTGATTCGCGCCGCACGCGAGGCGCGCTTTCGCTCGATCAGCATTGACCTGATTTATGGCCTGCCGAAGCAGACCGTGGACACCATGAGCGAGACGCTGACCAAGGTCATCGCGGCCAATCCTGACCGTATTGCGGTCTACCATTACGCGCATCTGCCGCATCTGTTCAAGCCACAGCGTCGGATTCATGCGGCGGAATTACCGAGCTCAGATACCAAGCTTGAGATGCTGGCCTTATGCATACAACGCCTCAATGAGGCCGGCTACATTTACATCGGCATGGATCATTTCGCCAAGCCGGACGACGAACTGGCGATTGCGCAGCGGCAGGGACGACTGCACCGGAATTTTCAGGGCTATTCGACCCATGCGGATGCTGATCTGGTCGCCTGTGGCGTTTCATCGATCGGATCCGTTGGTATGTGCTACAGCCAGAATGTCAAAACTCTCGACGCGTATTACGATCGTCTGGATCAGGGCGAGCTGCCGGTCGCTCGTGGTTACAAACTGGCGATGGATGATGTGCTGCGGCGTTTCATCATTCAGATGCTGATGTGTAATTTCGAATTGTCATTGCGTTCACTGGAACAGGCATACCCGATCAGTTTTCAGGCGTACTTCAGGCAGGAGTTGGAGCAATTGCACGAGATGGCGGAACTGGGCCTGCTGACGATCGATAACGACTGGATCACGGTGAGTCTAAAGGGACGGCTGCTGATCCGCAATATCTGCATGGTCTTCGACCGGCATCTGCAGGCGGCGCGGGGGTTACAATCCGAGGCGCAACGCTATTCCCGTACTGTATGAATTCTCAATTGAATGGCTTAATTTGACGACGCTGTCACTCCTGCCGATTTTTCTGATCGGTCTTTTAGGGGGTGTGCATTGCGTGGGTATGTGCGGTGGCATCGTCAGCGCGTTTTCTGTCGCAACGCCGAGCCGCCGTTCTTTTCCCGTCGCAGTTGCTACCCGGTCGCACCCGTTCAGCGTGCTTGCTGATGGTGGCCCGCGCGTGTTCGCTTTCAACGCCGGCCGTATCGCCAGCTACATGCTGGCCGGTGCGCTGGCCGGTTTGCTCGGCAGCGTTCCGGCATTGCTCAATATCGCGGTGCTGCAGACGGCGGGTTACTGGCTGGCCAACCTGATGCTGGTGGCGCTGGGTTTAACACTGATGAATGTCTGGCAGGGTCTCACGCGTCTCGAAGCGATGACGCAGCGGGTCTGGCGTCATGTGCAGCCGCTGATGCGCCGACTGCTGCCGGTCCATAGCATTTGGCAAGCGACCGCACTCGGGGGATTGTGGGGCTGGGTGCCCTGCGGCATGGTCTACAGCGTCCTGATGACTGCCTTGCTGACCGGATCCGCCACTCAGGGAGCGCTGGTCATGCTGGCCTTTGGTCTGGGTACATTGCCTTTGTTGTTTACTCTGGGCCTGCTTGGCACATCGATGCAGGCTTTCCTTCAAAAATCGGTGGTGCGCCGACTCGCAGGTTTGCTGGTGCTGCTTTTTGGTTTGCTCGGTTTATTTCGTGCGGCCACTGGCATTTCGCATGACTGGCTGGATGCGGTGTGCATCACGCCTGTGGTCGCCCGATGACGATCGACGCGGCGGATTGTTTTCATTGCAGCTTGCCGGTACCTGCCGGCAGTCCCTGGACCGTTCGCATTGACGAAACCGATCAGCCCATGTGCTGTCCTGGTTGCGAAGCAGTCGCCCAAGCCATCGTCGACAATGGACTCACGGATTACTACCGCAGTCGTCAGAGCCTGCCCGATGGTGTTGCCGAGATCGTACCCGAGGCGCTCAGTTTGTATGACGCGCCTGAACTGGCCGGTCAATTCACCGGGAGTCATGGCAACGCCGAAGCGACCTTGTCTGTTGAGGGTATACGTTGCGCCGCCTGTGTTTGGCTGATTGAAAAACGCCTGTCACAAGTGCCTGGTTTACAGTCTGCTGATCTGAATGTCGCGACTGAAAAACTCCAGGTCAGCTGGGATGCCAGACTGTGTAAACCCAGCGATATTTTGCGGGCGGTGCGCGAAGTCGGTTATGTCGCGTATCCGTTTGACCCGATACAGCATGGCGAAATGCTGCGTAAAAACGCACGTCAGTTGTTCAAGCGATTATTCGTCGCGGGTCTGTCGATGATGCAGGTCATGATGTATGCCGTGCCGGTGTATTTCGCCGAGGCGGGCAGCATCGAACCGGATATGGAGCAGCTGATGCGCTGGGCTAGTCTGGTATTGACACTCCCCGCAGTGCTGTATTCAGCACAGCCTTTTTTTCAGGGCGCATGGACTGACTTGCGTCAGCGAGCGCTGGGCATGGATGTGCCGGTGGCGCTGGGTATCGGTGCCGCTTTCGCGGGCAGTGTCTGGTTCACGATTGCGGGACAGGGCGAGGTGTATTTCGACTCGGTAACGATGTTTATTTTTCTGCTGCTGGCCAGTCGCTATCTGGAACTGGTCGCGCGTCGTCGTGCAGCAGGTTCGCTGGAAACCATGCAGCATTCATTACCCGATGCGGCCTGGCTGCTGAAGGATTATCCGGTCAGCCAAGATTCGACCCGCGTACCTGCGGTGCAGTTGCGTGCGGGCGATGTGATTCTTGCCAAACCCGGCGACCCGATTGCAGCGGACAGTGTGATCATTGCCGGTGAAACCACATTCGACATGTCGCTGCTGACTGGCGAAAGCCAGCCGCAGTGGCGGTGCATCGGCGAGCAGGTGGTGGGCGGTGCGGTCAATATCAGCCAGCCAGTGGTCCTGCGCGTCGAACGCGTGGCGAAAGACAGCACGCTTTCTTCGCTGATTCGAATGATCGAGCGTGCCGGTCAGGGTAAACCCAGGATTTCGCAATGGGCCGACCGCGTCGCCGCCTGGTTTGTGGCGGCGCTGCTGCTGCTGACCTTAGGTGTTTTGATGTTCTGGCTTTGGCACGATGCATCGCGTGCCTGGCCGATTGCGGTTGCCGTACTGGTCGTCTCCTGTCCTTGTGCATTGTCGCTCGCAACGCCATCAGCGCTGGCCGCAGCGACGGACCGTTTGCTGCGTCAGGGGGTGCTGGTCATGCAGCCGCATGTGCTGGAAACCTTGCATCGTGCAACGCATGTGGTTTTCGATAAAACCGGCACACTGACCGAAGGCCGGCCGCAGCTGCAGTCGATCACTTTGCTCGGCAGCCTGCAGCGCGATGCGGTATTGCGTGTCGCTGCTGCCATGGAGGCGGGCAGCGCGCATCCGCTGGCGCAGGCCATCATGACGGCGGCCAGTGCCGAGTCGCTGACAGCGGCGCAGGCAGACGCACAGTCAGAAGCGGCAGAAGCATGGGCAGAAGCCGTCACGCATCATGCAGGACGCGGGCTGGAGGCACAGATCGGCGATCAAACCTATCGTCTGGGGACCGCGGCGTTTGTGTCGGGTATCACGGGTAGTGATGTGCCTGCCGATGCACTGCCCGGCATCAGTCCGGTCTATCTGGGCAGCAGCGCCGGATGGCTGGCGTGTCTGGCGTTCACTGATACGCAAAAACCCGATGCACCGGCCATGGTGGCGTATTTCAAATCACGCGGGCAGCGCGTGGTGCTGCTGTCCGGTGATTCGCCGGCGATTGTGTCGCAGGTGGCTGCATCGCTGCAGATGGATGAAGCACAGGGCGGCATGCTGCCGGATCAGAAGCTCGCTTATGTGCAGCAATTGCAGCAGCAGGGCGCGGTTGTCGTCATGGTGGGCGATGGCCTCAATGATGCCGCCGTATTGCGCGGTGCCGATGTCTCGTTTGCGATGGGCTCGGGTGCGGCACTCGCGCAGTCCCATGCCGATGCCGTGCTGCTCTCGGCGCAGTTAACCTCGCTGATGGATGCCTCCATCGCAGCCACCGCCTGCATGCGGGTGATCCGGCAGAATCTCGCCTGGGCGACGCTTTACAATCTGCTGGCCATTCCGGCCGCAGCGTTCGGTCTGCTGACCCCGTGGATGGCGGGATTCGGCATGTCGGGGAGTTCTGCGCTGGTGGTCGCGAATGCGCTGCGACTGGAAGCCATGCCGACCATGCGAAAGGCACGTTGATGGAATCGCTTTATCTGCTGATACCGTTATCAGTCATCGTGGTGTTTGTCGCACTCTGGATTTTTTTTCGTGCGATGGACAGCGGGCAGTTTGATGATCTTGAGGGGCCGGGCATGCGCATTCTTCAGGATGACGACAAACCCACCGACCCCGACGAGCGGAGGCCCTGAACCTCGAGTGCATGAAATGACTGCTCGGTATGCTGTGAATATCAGGATATAAGCGGCTTTTCACCTTGGAAGCCATCCGGGCTAATTTGACTCAGGTCAAGGAAATTTGCCCATCTGAAACGTACCCTACGGCTATCTTCGTCGAAAACCAAGGGGAATTTTTGTGGACACAGCACTGAACTACAACTACCGCGTGGTCAGGCAGTTTACGATCGCGACCGTAGTGTGGGGCGTGGTGGGCATGCTGATCGGGGTAATCATCGCCGCCCAGTTGGCTTTTCCGGCGCTGAATTTCGATACCGCCTGGCTGACTTATGGCCGGCTGCGACCATTGCACACCAATGCCGTGATCTTTGCCTTCGGCGGCTCGGCGCTGTTTGCCACGTCCTACTACGTGGTTCAGCGTACCTGTCAGGTCAGACTGTTTTCCGATGCGCTGGCCTCGTTCACTTTTTGGGGCTGGCAGTTGGTGATTGTCGCTGCCGCCATCACACTGCCGCTGGGTCTGACTTCTGGCAAAGAGTACGCCGAGCTTGAATGGCCGATTGATATCCTGATCGCGCTGGTCTGGGTGTCTTATGCGGTGGTGTTTTTCGGCACGCTGTGGAAACGCAAAACGTCCCATATCTATGTCGCGAACTGGTTCTACGGGGCCTTCATTCTGACGGTCGCGATTCTACATATCGTGAATTCGGCCGCGATGCCCGCGACTCTGGCCAAGTCCTACTCGGCCTACACCGGCGTGCAGGATGCGATGATCCAGTGGTGGTACGGACACAATGCGGTGGGCTTCTTCCTAACCGCAGGCTTCCTCGGCATGATGTACTACTTCATTCCCAAGCAGGCCGAGCGTCCGGTGTTTTCGTATCGCCTCTCCATCGTACATTTTTGGGCGCTGATCTTCACGTACATGTGGGCTGGCCCACACCACTTGCATTACACCGCGTTACCGGACTGGGCGCAGTCGCTTGGCATGGTGTTCTCGCTGATTTTGCTGGCGCCCAGTTGGGGCGGCATGATCAACGGCATCATGACGCTCTCGGGTGCATGGCACAAACTGCGTAACGATCCCATTCTGAAGTTTCTGGTGGTCTCGCTGTCCTTCTACGGCATGTCGACTTTCGAAGGTCCGATGATGTCGATCAAGACTGTCAATGCACTCTCGCATTACACCGACTGGACTGTCGGTCATGTGCACTCGGGCGCGCTGGGCTGGGTCGGATTCATCTCGATGGGCTCAATCTACTATTTGCTGCCGCGCTTGTTCGGCAAAAAAGAAATGTGGAGCGTGCGCCTGATTGAGTGGCATTTCTGGATTGCAACCATTGGCATTGTCTTGTACATCGCCTCGATGTGGATCGCTGGCGTGATGCAGGGTCTGATGTGGCGCGCAGTGAATGATGACGGTACGCTGACCTACAGCTTTGTCGAGAGCGTGAAAGCGACCTTCCCGTACTACGTCATTCGGATGGCGGGCGGTCTGCTGTATCTGGCCGGCATGCTGATCATGGCCTACAACACCTTCAAGACGGTGTCTGGCGGACAGCCTGCGGATGCACGCATCCCGGCGATCACCGGTGCTCACGCCTAGGACCTGGAGAATCTGATGAAATTTACTCATGACCAAATTGAACGTAAACCGCTGCTGCTGATTCTTCTGGTGATTCTGGTGGTCAGCATCGGTGGGCTGGTCGAGATCGTTCCGCTGTTTTTTCAAAAATCCACGACTGAGCCGGTCGCGGGGCTGACCCCCTACAGTCCGCTCCGGCTTGCAGGTCGTGACATCTATGTGCGTGAAGGCTGCTACAACTGCCATTCGCAAATGATTCGTCCTTTCCGCGCCGAGACTGAACGTTACGGACATTACTCAGTGGCCGGCGAATTTGTCTACGATCGGCCCTTCCAGTGGGGCTCCAAGCGTACTGGTCCGGATCTGGCGCGCGTTGGCGGTCGCTACAGCGACGAATGGCATCGTGCCCACTTGAACAATCCGCGCGATCTGGTGCCGGAGTCGAATATGCCGGCCTATCCGTGGCTCGCAAAAACGAATCTGGATCCCGAGAACATCGTGTTGCACCTGAAAGCACTCAAGCGCCTAGGTGATCCGTATTCCGATGAGCAGATTGCCAATGCGCCCAAAGAACTGGCAGGCAAGACCGAGCTTGATGCGCTGGTAGCCTATCTTCAGGGTATGGGCGTACAGATCAAGTCGCGGAGGTAATCATGTCAATGACAGAACTGCTGTCAGATGCGCGCAGCATCGTAACGCTGGTCAGCCTGCTGACCTTTATCGGTATTGTGGTCTGGGCTTTTAGTGGGCGAAGGAAATCCGATTTCGATGAGGCAGCGATGCTGCCTTTCGCCGATGAGGAACACATCAACAGTAAGGAGCAGGAGCGGCATCATGGCTGATTTTACGAGCGGGTTCTGGAGTATCTATATCGCCGTGCTGACGATACTCTCAGTGATTGGCTGCGCCTGGTTGTTATGGTCTCAGGCGAGCTTCAAGGCGAAACTATCAAAAGACGGCAAGGTCGAAACGACAGGCCATACTTGGGATGAAGGTCTCGAGGAACTCAATAACCCCATGCCACGCTGGTGGATGTGGCTGTTCTATATCACCATCGTCTTCGGTTTCATTTACCTTGCGCTGTATCCGGGTCTGGGCAGCTTTGCAGGCAAGCTGGGCTGGAGTTCGCGTGGCGAGTATCAGGAAGAACTCAAAGTCGCGGATGCCGAATATGGTCCACTCTTTGCGAAATTTCAAAATACGGACATGAAGCTGCTCGCAGCCGACCCACAGGCCAAAGCCATAGGCCAGCGACTCTTTCTGACCTACTGTGCACAGTGTCACGGCTCGGATGCGCGTGGCAACAAAGCTTATCCCAACCTGACCGACACGGACTGGCTGTATGGTGGCGATCCTGAGGCGATCAAGGCAACCTTGCTCAAAGGGCGCAATGGCATGATGCCGCCCATGGGTGCGGCTGTGGGAACGGATAAAGACATCGAAAATGTTGCGCACTATGTGCTCTCGCTGTCGGGCTCGACCTCAGATCCGATCAAGGCCTCATTGGGCAAAGAGAAATTCGGCGCCTGCGTGGCCTGTCATGGTATCGAAGGTAAGGGCAATCCTGCTCTGGGCGCGCCTAATCTCTCCGACAAGACCTGGTTGTATGGTGGCAGTGTGGCGACCATCATGGAAACTATACGGGGCGGTCGCAACAATGTGATGCCAGCTTTTGGTGATTTTCTGGGTGAAGCCAAAGTGCATCTGCTGGCCTCTTATGTCTGGGGTCTGTCTAACAACTCGACGCTGGCCTCGGGAAAGTAATCGATGGAGAGCGCATCACCTGACCTTGCTGTCGTCAAAATGTATGCCGCGCGGGAGGAGATTTATCCGCGTGAAGTACAGGGGCGCTATGCCAGTCTGCGGTGGTTCTTTGTCTGGGCCACCCAGCTGCTGTTTTATGGTTTGCCCTGGTTGAGTTGGAATGGTCGTCAGGCCGTGCTGTTTGATCTCGGCGCACGAAAGTTTTACATCTTCGGCATTGTGCTCTGGCCGCAGGATTTCATTTATCTGGCGGCGCTGCTGATTATCAGTGCTTACTCGCTGTTTTTATTCACCGCGATTTTCGGCCGTGTCTGGTGCGGCTTTACCTGTCCGCAAACGGTGTACACCGAAATCTTCATGTGGATAGAGCGGAAAATCGAAGGCAGTCGCAGCGCGCGTATGCGCCTCGATCGTCAGCCTGCCTCGGTGGCTAAATTCCTGCGCAAATTGGCCAAACACCTGAGTTGGGGCGCGGTCGCCTTGTGGACGGGCTTTACTTTCGTGGGCTACTTCACGCCGATTCATGTGCTGGCTGCCTCGGTCATGTCATTGGGTTTGGGGCCGTGGGAATGGTTCTGGGTATTGTTCTACTCATTTGCGACCTACGGTAATGCGGGCTGGATGCGCGAGCAGGTGTGCAAATACATGTGCCCGTATGCGCGTTTCCAGAGTGCGATGTTTGACAAAGACAGCCTGATTATTACCTATGATCAGGAGCGCGGTGAGCCACGCGGTGCACGCAGCAAGTCTGATCCGGATTCGACGAAAGCGCTGGGTGACTGCATCGATTGCTCGATGTGCGTGCAGGTCTGCCCGACCGGCATCGATATCCGCAAGGGCTTGCAGTACGAATGCATAGGCTGTGCCGCATGTGTCGACGCCTGTAACAGTGTGATGGACAAGATCGGCGCACCGCGAGGGCTCGTGCGTTACTGGACCGATCATGCGATGAAATTTCGCTGGTCAACCGACCAGATACTGCGTCACACCTTTCGTCCGCGCGTCGTCATTTACAGCATCGTCTTACTGTTGATTGTGTCTGTATTCTTCGGCACCTTGCTGACACGAACGCCGCTGAAAATGGATGTCATTCGTGATCGCGGCTCGATGGGGCGCGAAATCGAGGATGGCATGATCGAGAATGTCTACCGTCTGCAGATCATGAACACGGAAGAGGGAGCACATCGCTATCGCATCAGTGTGTCAGGCATTGCAGGCATTGCGGTGCAGGGTGTAACGGAGGTGTCGCTGGCATCTACCGAGTCGAGGGGTGTGCCCATCAACATTCGTATCCCTGCCGGGGTCGGAGAAAAAGGCTCCAACAAGATCCAGATCACCCTGGCCGATGTGGACAATCCGGACATTCAGGTTCGGGAAAAAGCAGTGTTTTTCGTGCCGCGCTGATAGGAAAAGATCATGCATACTTCGACCTTGATGAATTCACGTCCCAAACCCTGGTACCGTCACCGTTGGCCCTGGCTATTGATGGCTGGGCCTTTTGTCGTGCTGATTGCTGGCGCGATTACGATGTGGATTTCATTTTCCGGCGCAGATGCGCTGGTCGTCGATGATTATTACAAGCAGGGTAAGGCCATTAATCAGGATCTGCGGCGTGACCGGCACGCCGCTGACATGGGTTTATCTCTGTCGCTGCGTTTTGATGCTGCTTCGGGCGCGCTACTCGGGCAGGTTCGCGGTTTCAACCAGCGCTCTGCGCTGAGCTTGTCGCTGATCCACCCGACCATGCCGGAGAAAGATCTGAAGCTGGAAGCAATCGCCGACGAACAAGGTAGATTTGCCGTGGCTTTGCCCTTACTGGATCGGGCACTGTGGAAAGTTCAGCTCGAGGATGTGACGCGCACCTGGCGTTTGCGTGGCAGCTGGGCATGGCCGCAGCAAAAAGATATCGACATTCAGGCCGTGCCCGGCGCGGATCAGAGTGCGAGAGGAGGGGGATAAATGCTCAAACTGTCAATGGCCGTATTGTGGCCTTCATTTATGGCGGCCATCCTGGCGGAAGGCTTTTTCTTTTCGATGTTTGATCCGGCTGACCTGATGATGGTGGGCGGACACATCGACATGCCGCCGATCGGCGCC
>JBILCO010000246.1:0-3638 GCA_044353075.1 Burkholderiaceae bacterium | reverse complement strand
AGTGCATGATAGACCGCCGACGCCGCAAAGGCTTCCTGGAAATGCATTTCTGCCTTGAGCAGATGGCCAGTGTTTGCATCCAGATAAGGTAGTACCACCGGCGTGGTGTCGCGCCACCAGTTCAGACCACGCAAGTTCGGCTGATAGAGCGGATAGTCCTTTGCTGCCAGATGCATGTGCGCCAGCATCGCGCCAACAGCACGGCAGTGCACAGCTTGCGGCAAGGGCTGCCATTGACCCCGAAGGCGCGTGACGATCGAGGCGGGCTTGCCTTGCAGTGTATGCAGTATTTCGCCGTCATGGCTGGCAATTGGTGCTGGCACCCGCACCTCGCGTTCGGCAAGGAGGCGCATCAGGTTCAGATAGAAAGGCAGTTGCTCGAAACTGAGTTTTTCGAAGATCGTCAGGACGAATTCGTCACGATCGGTGGTGAGAAAAAAATTGCTGTTTTCGATCCCGGAGGCGATGCCTTCCAGTGATCTGACCTGGCCGATCGGGAATTGCTCAGCCCAGGGGGTGACGTCGGCCAGGCTGAGGGGTGTGAAAACTGCCATAAAAGAAAACGGGGAAAGTGGTTCAGCCTGCGGCTCGCATTGTGCACATCGGTCGTCAGCGCCCGGGTGGTGGTGGTGCCGAAGGCCGCTCGTTGCGGGATTTGCTGCGGAACTCGAAAATCTCCCACTGGGCCGCCCGGCCACCGCTTTCATGGGCAGGAATCTGCTCGGGCGGAGTCACATGATAAACATTGTCGCCCCGTTTCACCCGTACGGAGGTGACCGCATTCTGTTCACGGGTCTGGGTGATCTGCGTGGTGCCATCCGGTGCGGCCGTCGGCAAACTGTCATCGGGCAGGGGCTCCAGGGGGGCGCCATGCGCTGCCGTAACGCAGAGAGTGAATGCAGCGCCGGTACAGACACGGCGCCACTGACGCAAGCCGGACAAGTGCTGTTTCATGAGAGGGCCCTGTAACGAGAGTGGGAAAGTGAGCGCCACGTCCCGCGCGCCAGTCGCCATTCTAGCAAACCGCCCGGCCCACCGTCACAGGAAGGACTGCTGCGGCTGCTCGGTTTCGGACGGGACAATGTCGCGTGATTCATAGAAGGCAAAAATAGCCTCAACGATGTGAGCGGGTTCATCGATCAGCTGCACCAGATCCAGATCCTGCGGTCCGATCAATCCCTGGCCAGCCATCTGGTCACGCATCCATTGCAGCAGTCCCTGCCAGAAAGTTGTGTCGACCAGGATGACCGGAATGTGGCGGGTTTTACCGGTTTGGATCAGGGTAATTACCTCGGTGAATTCGTCGAGTGTGCCAAATCCGCCGGGCAGAATCACATAGGCATCTGCATATTTGACGAAGGCGACTTTACGCGCGAAGAAGTGCCGGAACGACAGCGAGATGTTTTGCCAGGTATTGCTGGTTTGCTCCAGCGGTAGCTCGATATTCAGACCAATCGAGGGCGAGCTGCCTTCATAAGCGCCCTTATTGGCTGCTTCCATAATGCCGGGACCACCACCGGTGATCACGGAAAAACCCGCATCCGAGAGGCGACGTGCAATATCGGTCGCTGTCGTGTAGTGCGGATGGTCTGCGCCGATACGCGCGGAACCGAAGAGGGAAACCGCCGGGCGGACCTCCGAGAGGCGTTCAGCGGCATCAATAAACTCTGCCATAATCGTGAACATTTGCCACGATTCGCTCGCTTTGCGTGACGTGGCGCGCTCAAGATTTTTCAGCTGCCGCAGTCGCGGCACATGTTTCCGGTCGCGTTCCATATGAATAAAACCCTGTTGCTGGTGGATGGTTCGAGTTACTTATACCGGGCCTTTCATGCGATGCCCGATTTGCGCAATGCAGAGGGTGCGCCCACAGGCGCTATCTACGGCATGATCAATATGCTGCGACGACTGCGGCAAGATTACGAGGCAGCATACATTGCCTGCGTGTTCGATGCAAAAGGCAAAACCTTCCGCGACGATCTTTATCCCGAATACAAAGCCAATCGCGCCTCCATGCCCGAAGATCTGGTGCGCCAGATCGAACCCATCCACGAAGTGGTGCGGGCGATGGGCTGGCCTATCCTGATGGTCGAAGGTATCGAGGCCGATGACGTCATCGGCACGCTGGCGGTACAGGCAGCCTCGCTGGGTCTGGACACGGTGGTCTCCACCGGCGACAAGGATCTGGCTCAGCTGGTCAATGAGCGGGTTACGCTGGTCAACACCATGAGCAATGAAAAGCTCGATCGCGACGGCGTGATCGCCAAATTTGGCGTCCCGCCCGAGCGTATCGTGGATTATCTTACGCTGGTCGGCGATACGGTGGACAACGTGCCCGGCGTAGAAAAAGTCGGTCCCAAGACGGCGGTGAAATGGCTCACCCAATACGGCACGCTGGACGGTGTGATCGCCCATGCCAAGGATATTGGCGGTGTCGTGGGTGAGAACCTGCGCCGCACGCTGGACTGGTTGCCGCAGGCGCAGCATCTGGTGACCGTCAAATGCGACTGCGATTTGTCGGCGCACCTGAGCAGCATTGATCAGCAGCTGATGAATCGGCCTGAAGACAATGAAGCTTTGCGCGAATTTTTCACGCGCATGGGTTTTCGTACCTGGCTGCGTGAAATCAATGCCGAGCGACAGACCTCTGCCGCTTCCCTCGCTTCGCATAATCCGGTGGGTGATGCACAGGGTGGCTTGTTCCCTGCGGATGCCTTGCCTGACGCGCCTGCCGAAGTTCATTACGAGACTGTCTTTACCGAGGCTCAGCTGCAACAGTGGCTGGAAAAAATTGAGGCTGCTTCATTGACAGCGGTGGATACCGAGACGACGTCGCTGGAGCCGATGTACGCCAGTCTGGTCGGTATTTCACTCTGCGTTGAGCCAGGCAGTGCCGCCTATATTCCGCTAGCGCACAACTACCCGGGCGTGCCGGAGCAGTTATCGCGTGAACGGGTTCTGGAGATACTCCGTCCCTGGCTGGAAAATCCTGCCAAGCCCAAGCTGGGCCAGCATCTAAAATATGACAGTCATGTCTTTGCCAATCATGGCGTCGCATTGCAGGGCATCGTGCATGACACCTTGCTGGAGTCTTACGTGCTGGAGTCGCATCGCAATCATGATATGGACAGCCTTGCACTGCGGTGGCTGGATAAAAAAACCATCAGCTATCAGGAAGTTTGCGGCAAGGGCGCATCGCAAATCGGTTTTGATGAAGTCAGTATTGAGCGCGCGACTGAGTATGCCGCCGAGGACGCTGATGTCACGCTGCGCCTGCATCAGGCGATGTGGCCACGCATCGAAGCTAACGAGAAGCTGCGCTTTATCTACGAGCGTATCGAATTGCCGACGGCGCGTGTATTGCAGCGTGTCGAGCGTAACGGCGTATTGATTGACGTCGATTTGCTGGCGGCCCAATCAGCTGAATTGGGTACGCGCTTGCTGGCACTTGAGCAGCAGGCGCATGCACTCGCAGGTCAGCCCTTCAATCTGAATTCGCCCAAACAATTAGGCGAAATTTTGTTCGATAAGTTAGGTTTGCCGGTGGTGAAGAAAACGCCGGGCGGCACGGCATCAACCGATGAAGAAGTCTTGCAAAAGCTGGCCGAAGATTATCCGCTGCCCAAGCTGCTGCTGGA
>JBILCO010000244.1:0-3653 GCA_044353075.1 Burkholderiaceae bacterium | reverse complement strand
ACTGGAGCAGTCACTGAGCGCGGTGCGTCGGGAGATGACGGGCCTTAGAGGCGAGCTGCTCGATCAGTCGCAATTCGACCAGGCCGGTCAACGCGTGCGTGAGCTGATGTTTGTTGAAAAATTCGGTGAAGAAGTTGCCCGTACTTTTGAGGCACTGGAAGCCTGACCCCCACGCTAAACGATCCCTGAGTTCATCCCATCATGGCACTTCTGCAAATCGCCGAACCCGGCATGTCTACTGCGCCGCACCAGCACAGACTGGCGATCGGTATTGATCTTGGTACGACCAACTCGCTGGTCGCCACGGTGCGTCATGGCATACCGGAAGTGCTGGATGATGAGGAAGGCCATGCATTGCTGCCGTCCATCGTGCGCTACCTGCCGAACGGCCATGCCAACATCGGTTTCAGTGCGCAGGCCATGCAGACGGTTGATCCTAAGAACACCATCGTCTCGGTCAAGCGTTTTATGGGTCGCGGTTTGAAGGATATCGCTCACACCGAAAACATGCCCTACGACTTCATTGATACACCGGGCATGCTGCAGCTTAAAACTGCTGCTGGTATCAAAAGTCCGGTGGAAGTCTCGGCCGAGATACTCGCCACCCTGCGCCAGCGCGCCGAAGATGCGCTCGGTGATGAACTGGTGGGTGCGGTCATTACCGTGCCTGCGTACTTCGATGATGCACAGCGCCAGGCCACCAAAGATGCAGCGAAACTCGCCGGCCTGAATGTGCTGCGCCTGCTGAATGAACCGACGGCAGCAGCGATTGCCTATGGACTGGATAACGGCTCGCAGGGCATTTACGCCGTTTATGACCTGGGCGGCGGCACTTTTGATATCTCGATTCTGAAGCTCTCCAAGGGTGTGTTCGAAGTTCTGGCCACGGGTGGCGATTCCGCGCTGGGTGGTGACGATTTTGACCATCGTTTGTTTTGCTGGATCATCGAGCAGGCGCACCTGGCGCCACTGTCGGATGAAGATACGCGTCTGCTGATGGTGAAAGCGCGCGAAGCCAAGGAAACACTCTCGTCGCACGCTGAAACGCATATCGATGCTGCGCTGGCCTCTGGCGAGGAAGTGCGACTGACGATTACCGCCGCTGAATTTGTGTCGCTGACCCAGCATCTGGTCAGTAAAACGCTCACGCCGTGCCGCAAGGCCGTGCGAGATGCCGGTCTGAGTATCGATGACATTGATGGCGTCGTGCTGGTGGGTGGTGCAACGCGCATGCCGCATGTACGCAAGGCTGTGGCCGATTATTTCAAGACGCTGCCGCTGGCGAATATCGATCCGGACAAGGTCGTGGCGCTGGGCGCTGCGGTGCAGGCGAATCTTCTGGCAGGCAATCGTGCCTCCGGTGATGACTGGTTGCTGCTCGATGTGATCCCGCTGTCACTCGGTATTGAAACCATGGGCGGGCTGGCTGAAAAAGTCATTCCGCGCAATTCCACGATTCCCTGCGCCCGTGCTCAGGAATTCACCACCTTCAAAGACGGTCAGACCGCAATGTCGGTGCATGTGGTGCAGGGTGAGCGTGAACTGGTGTCGGATTGTCGTTCGTTGGCGCGTTTTGAATTGCGTGGCATTCCGCCCATGGCTGCGGGTGCCGCGCGTATTCGTGTGACCTATCAGGTGGACGCCGATGGCTTGTTGTCGGTCGCTGCACGCGAATTGCACTCCGGCGTGGAGGCCTCGATTGTAGTGAAGCCGTCCTACGGGTTGGGTGATGATGAAATTGCCCGGATGCTTCAGGATTCGTTCACCTCAGCGGAAGATGACATGAAGCTGCGCGCTTTGCGCGAAGAACAGGTGGAAGCGGAGCGCATTCTGCTGGCGACCGAGTCGGCACTCGGGCAAGATCTCGATTTACTGAGTTCCGCAGAGCGTGACGAGATTGCTGCGTGTATCGTGCAGCTGCGACACAGTGCCCAAGGCAGCGATCATCAGGCGATCAAAGCGGCCATCGATGCACTGGCCCGGTCGACTGAAGAGTTCGCTGCACGGCGTATGGACCGTAATGTGCGTGCTGCACTGACGGGCAAAAAGCTTGACGAAATTGCATAGACTTTTTATTCGGGAATTCTAACGTGCCACAGATTGTTGTTTTACCTCATGAAATCCTCTGCCCTGAGGGCGCCGTTTTCGATGCGCCGACGGGTATGTCAGTTTGCGATGCCTTGCTCGGGCAAGACATTGAAATTGAACACGCTTGCGAGAAATCTTGCGCTTGTACCACTTGTCACGTTGTGGTGAGAGAAGGTTTCACGTCGCTCAATGAAGCCGAGGAGCGGGAGGAAGATCTGCTCGATATGGCCTGGGGCCTGGAGGCGAATTCCCGACTTTCTTGCCAGGCGGTGGTGGGTACGGAAAATCTGGTGGTGGAAATTCCCAAATACACGATCAATCACGCGCGGGAGAATCACTGATGAAGTGGACCGACACAATACGTATTGCTGAGGCATTGTGTGATGCCCACCCGGACATTGACCCTCTGACCGTGCGTTTCACTGATTTGCATCAGTGGGTGATGGCGCTGGAGGGTTTTAATGACGCCCCTGATCGCTCAGGAGAAAAAATTCTCGAGGCGATACAGATGGCGTGGATCGACGAAGCTAAATAGTCTCTTGGCTAGCGCGGTGTCAGCTTGAGTGGTTGTTCCAGCCACTTTGCGGACGTCTTGTGAGGCTCATCGAAATACCAGCGTCCCACCAGGACCGAGATCAGGACAACCGCCACAAATCCCGCCATGACAAAGGCAACGATTTCCAGGGGATGAAAGGGATCTGACTCGGGACGGTGGGGATGGTAATTCAGTATGGTTTGCTCGGTTTCAATCAATGCATCATGTGGGGATGCAAGCGTCTGCGTGTTTTTGTTCGTGGTCATGGTGTGTCCTCCTGACCATCTTTATACCCGTCTGCAGTGCCCGATGTTTCTTTTTTGATATTCTTCTTGAGCTTCATCAAACAATGACAGCCCGATGGTGGCTCGGCTCAGGTTCGCTCCATCCCTCACCTTGCATCAGGTCGACGGTTAATTCCCGGAATTGCGCAAAGCTGGCATAGACCGCCATCGAGCAGGCATTTGCCAGATCGGGATCTACCCCCGCTTTCTTCATACCGAAAAACAGGCTGTCCCGACACGAAATCATCAGATACCGCAGCATGACTTTCGGTACAAGTTGTGCACGGATGGGCCACTGCATTCCCTGGTGGGGAAGGGTGGTCTGATTACCGGCCTGCAGGAAGCTCGCGTCCGGGGCACTCACATAACGTGCGGCGGCGGCATTGGCAGCGCCCTTGACGCAGTTGGCAAGAGCTCCCACCAGCGCAGGTATGACCAGTTTCGTGAATTGGTCCGATCTGAGTTCGGCCTGCAGCAAACCGCCTGCGACACTATTCAATAACACGCTGGATATAACGTAAGGTAAAAAGCCCATCATGGCGGTTTTGAATTTTTCTTCAAAAACCATGGCGTCCTTGTTGACGGAGATGCCTACGGTACTGACCGTGGCTTTGGCGAGTTCAACTGCCAGCGCTTCAATCACCACGCTGAGATTGCGTGTGCCGACATGGGCATCATGATCCAACCAAAAAGAAGGTTTCACCAGAAATCCGATGAGGAAAGGTGCGGATGCTGCGGTAAAGCCC
>JBILCO010000292.1:0-3007 GCA_044353075.1 Burkholderiaceae bacterium | reverse complement strand
CGACCGCCGGCGCGACCGGTGGCGTGCCTGGCTCACCCGCGCCTTCGGGCGCTGCTTCACTGGCTACGATCACGACATCAATCTGCGGCATTTCCCGAAAACGCAGCATCGGGTAATCATGAAAATTTCGCTGCACAACACGACCGTCGCGTAGCTGTATTTCTCCATAGAGCGCAGCGGATAAACCGTAGACAATCGCCGACTCCATCTGTTGTGTAACGCCCAGAGGATTGACGACCTGACCGCAGTCAATCGCACAACTGATCCGGTGGACCTGAATCCTGCCATCGGTGACAGACACCTCCGCCACCTGAGCCACGACACTGCCAAACGATCGATGCAGGGCAACGCCATGCGCACGACCCTCGCCGGGCTTGCCTGCGTTGGCGACTGCCGCATCCAGCACGGCACGATGACGCGGATGCTCATTGAGCATCTGTCGTCGGAAGCTCACCGGATCCTGTCCGGCGGCCAGCGCCAGTTCGTCAATGAAACTCTCTTTGAAAAACGCATTGTGCGAATGCCCGACCGAGCGCCAGCTACCGAGCGGCACCGGCGCATCGACGGTCACATGCGTGGCCCGCTGACTGGGGATGTCGTAGCTGTGATCATGCAGGCCCTCGACAGTGGTCTTGTCGGGTCCCAGTTGTGGCAATCCAAAGGCCCGCGACAACATTTGCTGTACGGGTGCCCCTGATGCTGAATGGCTTTCCCAATGCAACACGCGGCCTGATTCATCCAGCGCCGCACTCAGCCGGGCGATTGCGGCGGGCCGATAAAAGTCATGTGCCATATCGTCTTCACGCGACCAGACCAGACGCACGGGTGCGCCCCGGGTCGCCTGAGCCAGCATTACCGCCTGTACCACCATATCGGTTTCAAGCCGACGGCCAAACCCACCGCCCAGATAAGTGAGATTCAAAGTCACCTTGTCTTCACTGATTCCCGCGACACGGGCAGCCGCACTCACCGCAATGGAGGGCACCTGCGTCGGGACCCAGAGTGTGAGACGTCCGTCAAGAAGTTGCGCGGTGCAATTGATGGGTTCCATCGCCGCATGGGCCAGCAGCGGCGCGCGGTATTGCGCGCTGATCTTCTTTGTCGACGCGGGTGCTTCGGCACTGCCCCGACTGAAATAAGTGAATCCGGCCTCCCGATCCAGACCATCGTTTAATTGGTTGAACAGGGTGGCATCCGACCATTGCGCATGCGCCCCGTCATCCCAGACCACCGTCAGCCGACCCGCTGCCTTGTGCGCCTGCCACCAGCTTTTCGCCAGCACGGCCACTGCTTGCGGCGCACCGGAACGATCGCCGGGCAGTGCGATGACATCAAGGACGCCCGGCATCTTGCTCACCGTGGCGGAATCAAAGGAAGCCAGGGATCCGCCAAACACGGGGCACATGACAATCGCCGCGTGGATCAGGCCGGGCATGCGGATGTCCATACCGAACTGCGCACGACCATTGATCTTGTCGCTCACATCAAGCCGGGGCGTCGGTTTGCCGATCAGCCTGAAATCCGCCGGGGCTTTGAGCGTAAATGGCACATCTTCCATGCTGGCAGCGCTGGCCACCAGCTCGCCATAGCTCAGGCGGCGACCATCCCGGTGCATCACTAGGCCGGCCTGCGTCGTGCACTCTGACGGCGCCACCCCCCATTGCGCGGCAGCAGCAGCCACCAGCCTCGCGCGCGCCGCGGCACCCGCTTCCCGCATCGGCAGCCAACTGTCTTTCACGCTGGAAGATCCGCCCGTTGCGATGACACCCAGCTCGCGCTCGGTTTTCCGAGCCAACCATTGCGCCACCCGCCTCAGCGCACCACGATCATCCGGATGAAACGGCAAACCATCAGCCATCATGCTGGTGTCGCCATAAATCTTGTCGATCGGCGCATGCATCACACGTACGGCGCTCATCGGCACATCCAGCTCCTCGGCCACCAGCATCGGCAAGGCAGTCGTCACACCCTGACCCATCTCGCTTTTCGCAACCACCACGCCGACACTGCCATCGACATCAATCGTGACCCAGCCATTAAGCGCTGTACTGCCCTCGCCGACCTTGAGCGGTACGCTGCCATGCAGCCGCTGCCTTGGCGGCAACACGCCCCAGCCCACCACCAGTGCGCCAGCCAGCCCCAGACCGCCCAGAATAAAATGCCGGCGTGATTTGCCCGATGGATGTGATTTGCGCGATGTGCCTGATCCGGCCATAGATTTTTGTGACACGACGATCCTCCGCTGCTGACAATAGGTTTATGCTGTTCTGCCATCGACTGTTATTGATTGCAGTGTAAATGACCGAGAGCTTTTTCCAATCTTTCATTCTGCTTCTGCTGGTAACCGACCCCATCGGCAACGTGCCACTGTTTGCCGCGGCCCTCCGTCAAGTGCCGCCAAAGCGTCGCGCCCGTGTCATCGTGCGTGAATGCCTCATTGCGTTCGGTTTGCTGCTGGCCTTCATGTTTGGCGGCCAGCATTTTCTGAGCGCCTTGCAACTGAGCGAGGTTGCTCTGCGGATCAGCGGTGGCGTCATTCTTTTTCTGATCGCCCTGCGCATGATATTTCCGCAGCCGGGTGGCATCTTTGGCGACACACAGGACAACCCCACCGAACCCTTCATCGTGCCACTGGCGATACCCGCGCTGGCCGGCCCGTCGGCGCTGGTAACGGTCTTGCTGTTTTCATCGCGCGGTGAAATGGCCATGCCCGTCTATGTCGGCGCGCTCTCACTGGTGGCAGTCACTTGGCTGATCATTTTGCTGTCGGCGGAGTACCTGCAGCGCGTGTTGGGGCCTGCAGTGATGACCGCATTTGAACGACTGATGGGCCTGATTTTGACGGCCATTGCGATCGACATGCTGCTGGCCGGGATTCGGACCTACGTCCAGTCGCTTTGAGCGACCCATAACCTGACGTTTTCGCCAGGCGTCGGCCCATGCCGAATCCGCACAAATCAAAGCCGAATACAGATTATTATTTCGCTTTGGTCATAAATCAGCGTAC
>JBILCO010000243.1:0-3696 GCA_044353075.1 Burkholderiaceae bacterium | reverse complement strand
TGAGCGCAAGCGTTTATTTAACGGCTTGCTGGTCCTGTCGGGTTTGTGTGGACTCATTGTGGTGTTGGTGATCGGTGCGGTCAATGTCGCGCATTTATCGACGCAACACAGCCGCAATACCGTGCTGCAGTCTGAAAATGCCATGCTTGATCGCCGTTTGCAGGAAATAAAAAACCTGCGTCAGGATATCGATGCGCTCAAGGCAAGACAAAGTGCGGTGGAAAATCTGCAATCCGACCGCAGCCTGCCAGTGCGATTGCTTGATGAACTGACAAATCGCGTACCGTCAGGCGTGGTGCTGAAATCGATCAAACAAACAGATCATCTGGTGCTGATCGGAATGGCGCAATCGAACGGCCGCGTTTCAGAATTGCTTCGTAATCTGGCGGAATCCTCGTCCACGCTGGGCCAGGCTGAGCTGGTCGAGATCAAGGCCGCCAGTTTGGGTCAGGGAAAAGAGTTGAAGAAAGTCTACGAATTCAACGTCACCATCGCTTCGCCCGTCATGGTTAAACAGCCATGACGCTGACTGTTCACCGCAATGGGTTCAATGGGCTTGCTTTCGCTCGTCAGTTTCAGGGTTTGCAGGGGCGACATCCCGGAAACTGGCCGTTGGTCCCCCGTGCATTGTGTGGCCTCGCTGTTGCGGTGCTGGTCATCATCGCGGGAGCATGGCTGGTCTGGAGTGCCCAATGGGAAGATCTGGCACTGGGTGAGGCTGAAGAAGAGCGTCAGAAAAAGACTTTTGTTGAAAAAGTACGACAGGCAGGGCACCTTGATATTTTGCGAAAGCAAAAAGCACAAGTGCAGTCTCAGGTTGAAAAGCTGGAACAACAACTGCCTGGCAAATCTGAAATGGATGCCTTGCTGTCGGAAATCAATCAGGCAGGTGTGAGCCGCGGCTTGCAGTTCGAGCTATTCAAGCCGGGTCAGGTTAAATTGCATGATTACTATGCGGAATTGCCCATAGAAATAAAACTGACGGGTAATTATCATGCGCTCGCCAGTTTTGCGAGTGACATCGCCAATTTGCAGCGCATTGTCACGTTGGATCGAGTTGCCATTATCCAGTTGCGCGATGGATTGCAAAGCTTCGAAGGCGTCATTCACACCTTCCGTTATCTCGACAAAGAAGAAATAGCACTGCAAAAAAAACGAACCGAAGATAGCAAAAATCGAGGTGGCAGATGACACGCTTTGCTGCGGCAATCGTCGTCAGTTTGCTGGCGGGTTGCAATGAGGCGCCGGAACATGACTTGCTTGCCTGGATGAGTGAAGTCCGGCAGCAGTCTCACGCAGTGCCCGGCGAGTTGCCGCCGCGTCAACCGCTTAAGGAATTTCAGTATGAGGTAGCTGATCGGCTCGATCCCTTTGATATGAGAAAAATCGCCAATGCGCTCAGTACTGATGCGGATGTATCCGGCTTGACGCCGGATACGCGCAGATCACGTGAACCCCTTGAATCTTTTCCACTCGAGAATCTGCGGTTGGTAGGAAGTCTGCGCCGGCAGGGGCAGGTGGTGGCGCTGGTTGAAGCGGACAAGGTTATTTATCAGGTGAAGGTGGGTAGTCACCTCGGTCCCGACATGGGTAAGGTCATTTCGATTGGTGAAGGTTCTATCGAGCTTGAAGAAATGGTGCAGGATGCCGGCAACCGCTGGTCTAGCCGGCGCGCGCGACTGGTAATGCAGGAGAAACGCTGATGAAGTCGGGGATGGTATGGGTACGGGGTGGGTGGATGGTGTGCCTGATGGGGCTGATCGCGGGCGTGATCACGGACGCGCGATCAGAGCAGAATGCGATCATAGGTATCGAGGCCAGCCACGCAGGATCGGTGCTGACCGTGCGCATTCCCATGCGTCAGGTACCCGCGGCACTACCGGGCAGCTTCTCCACCGTCAGTCCGCCCCGAATCGTGCTCGATTTTCCTGAAACCCTCAATGTCACGGGGCAGACACGGCGCGTGTTTGATGCAGGTGAGCTGCGTCATGCCGATCTGGTGCAGGCTGCAGGGCGCACGCGTGTTGTGCTCAATCTCAAGCGTCCGCAGCAGTTCAGCATGCGCGTCGCGGGTCAGACATTGGTCATCACCCTGGCAGATCAGAAAATTGGTGCGGACGACAGTGCCCGTGCAGCGAATCTGGCGACTGAAAAAAATGCAATCGTCGATATGGATTTTCGACGTGGCGAGGGTGATGCGGGACGCATCATTATTGATCTGGCGAAAACGCAGTCATCCATTGATGTGCGCCGGCAGGGTCAGTCGCTGATGGTCGATTTCATGAAAACCGGCTTGCCCGACCTACTGCGCCGCAAGCTTGATGTCACTGATTTTGGCACCCCGGTCCAATCCATTACCACACGTGCTGATGGCGATACGGTGCGCATGATGATCGAGCCGCGTGGCCAGTGGGAGCATCTGGCCTGGCAGACCGATCGCCGGCTGGTGCTCGAAGTACGACCGGTGAAGCCGGATGATGGCAAAACGCCCTTTGGAAATCGCGGTTACCGTGGTGACAAGCTATCGATGAATTTTCAAAACATCGAAGTGCGTGCCTTGCTCCAAGTGATCGCCGATTTTACCGGGCTCAATGTCGTGGCCAGTGACAGCGTGAGCGGTAACCTTACCCTGCGGTTGAAGGATGTACCGTGGGATCAGGCACTCGACATCGTGATGCAGGCAAGGGGACTGGACATGCGCCGCAATGGCAATGTGATCTGGATCGCGCCCAAGGATGAATTGCTGACCAAGGAGCGGCTGGAGCTGGAACAGCGTGCACAGATTTCGGAGCTGGAGCCCCTGCTGACCGAGACTTTCCAGCTCAATTATCAGAAGGCCGATGCCTTTCGCCAGGTCTTTGGTCTTGACGGCCAGGTAGGTCGTGGCAGCATTTTGTCGCGACGCGGCAGTGCATCGGCCGAGCCGCGTACCAACAAACTTTTTGTGACCGATACCCCCAGTCGGCTGGAGGAAGTGCGCAAACTGATACAGCTGACGGATATACCAACCCGCCAGGTGATGATTGAAGCGCGCATTGTGGAAGCAGATGACACGTTTAGTCGAAACTTGGGCGTAAAACTCGGCTTTGCCGATCTTCGCGGCGGTCATGGTGCAGCGCCCGGCATGAATCTGCCCGGCGGGACTCGTCTGGGGGTCGCCGGAAATTATCTGGGGGTCGGCGAGCAGACCCTGCAAGCGACCGTCACCCAACAATCCTTTATTCCGAACACGCAGTTCGTCAATTTGCCCGCTGCATCGATCAATGGCGCGGCACCGGCAAGCCTCGGTGTCAGTCTGTTCTCGGCCAGCGCCAATCGCTTTCTGAATCTGGAGCTGTCGGCACTGGAAGCGGACGGCAAGGGCAAAATTATTTCCAGTCCGCGCGTCGTCACTGCCGATCAGCAGCCGGCGCTGATTGAGCAGGGTGAGGAAATTCCGTTTCAGCAGGCCACCAGCAGTGGTGCGACGTCGATTCAGTTCAAGAAAGCGAATCTCAAACTGGAAGTCACCCCTCAGATCACGCCCGATGGCAATGTGATTCTGGTGGTGGACGTGGCGAAAGACTCGCGCGGTGTTGCTGTAGGCTCCAGCTTCGCGATCAATACCAAGCATGTGAAAACCAATGTGCAGGTCGAAAATGGCGGCACGGTTGTTTTGGGGGGTATCTTTACGCAGACTGAAATCGACAGCGAACT
>JBILCO010000028.1:0-12809 GCA_044353075.1 Burkholderiaceae bacterium | reverse complement strand
TCGAATGGGTGCTGGGTGGCGAAGTTCAGCAGGACATCGTGATGCTGATTAATCACTATGGCGGACAGGCGGTCGGCCTGACCGGCAAGGATGGCGGTTTGATCCGCGCGCGCAAAATGCAGATGCCGGACAAGGAACATCCGGGCGAATTTCTGGATATCGGCTTCGTCGGTGAAATCGAAGCGATCAACCCGGCGGTCGTCAAGGCTTTGCAGGACGATGCTTTCATTCCCATCATTTCGCCGATCGGTTTTGGCGAGGATGGTCAGGCCTACAACATCAACGCCGATCTGGTCGCCGGCAAGATCGCCGAAATCCTGCGCGCTGAAAAGCTCATCATGATGACGAACATTCCCGGCGTGATGGACAAGAATGGCCAGCTTCTGACCGATCTGTCTGCGCGCGAGATTGACGAGATGTTCGAAGACGGCACCATCTCCGGCGGCATGCTGCCGAAAATTTCTTCGGCGCTGGATGCCGCCAAATCCGGCGTGAATACCGTGCACATCATTGACGGCCGTATCGAGCATTCCCTGCTGCTTGAGGTACTGACCGAACAGGCGTTCGGCACAATGATCCGATCGCACTGAGTCCGCCAGGCATGCGTGCGCGCCGGCGTCTGACCTGGTTGTTCGATCTGGACAATACCTTGCATGACGCATCGCATGCGATTTTCCCGGCAATTAACAGCAACATGAATGCCGCCATTGCGCGGGTACTCCATGCCGAGCAGAAGCCCGCCCATCCCGAAGCGGTCGATGCGGTGCGTATGGCCTATTGGCAGCGCTATGGTGCGACGCTGCTGGGCATGATGCGCCATCATGCGGTGCGTGCAGATGAGTTTTTGCGTGACGCGCATTGCTTCGAGAATTTATCGCAAATGATTCGCGCCGAGCGCGGCCTTGTCCGTATTTTTCGTCGGCTGCCGGGTACCAAAATTCTGCTCACGAATGCGCCTCAGGCCTATGCGCGCGACGTAATCCGGCATATCGGTTTGCATCGTCATTTTGCCGAGCATGTGCCGATCGAATCCATGGTCGTGCATCGTCAGCTGCATCCCAAACCGTCCAGATTGATGCTGCAACAGCTGCTGGCAAGCCGCGGCCTGCGGGCGCGCGATTGCGTGCTGGTGGAGGACACGCTCGCCAACCTCAAATCCGCAAAATCCCTCGGCTTGCGCACAGTGTGGTTTACTGGCTACCTCAGAGCCCTTGCGCAGCCCCCGGGATTTGTGGATGTCACAGTAAAATCCCTGAGTCAATTACCGAAAATGCTGCACCGGCTGGGCTAGCGCGCGACATCACGCCGCGACCGATTGTTTGACTGATAACGACCATGGCCAATACTAAACCGGGCGAGCGCAAACTTCAGATACTGCAGGCACTGGCTGCCATGCTGGAGCATCCAAGGGGTGACCGGATCACCACGGCCGCGCTGGCGGCGCGTCTTGAGGTGTCCGAAGCTGCGCTATACCGGCATTTCGCCAGCAAGGCCCAGATGTTCGAGGGACTGATTGAATTTATCGAGACCTCGGTCTTCGGCCTCATCAACAAGATCAGTGACAGCGAAGAGAGTGGTGCGCGTCAGGTGCGTAGCATCGTCGCCATGCTGCTCGAATTCGCCGAACAGAATCCCGGCATGACGCGCGTCATGATTGGTGATGCACTGGTCAATGAAGATGAGCGCCTTCAGCAGCGGATGAACCAGTTTGCCGATCGGATCGAATTGGCGCTGCGCCAGTCATGGAAAATCGCCGCCACGCAAAGCGAGATTCCCGAGGCCGAGACCAGTGCGCGTGCTGCACTGGTGATGGCGTTCGTCATCGGCCGCTGGCATCGTTATGCCAAAGGCGGATTTCAGTCTCGGCCCACCGAGGGTGTGGCACAACAGTTGGCGATACTCGCGCCTTAGCCGCACACTACGCAATCACTGCTGCGCGTGGTGCGAATGCTGGTCCACTCCATGCTCCGCGCATCCAACAGCAGCAAGCGGCCGGCCAGCGATTCGCCGATGCCCATGATGAGTTTCAGCGCCTCCGCGGCCTGCACCGTGCCGATGATCCCGACCAGTGGCGCGAAGACGCCCATGGTCGAGCACTGCACTTCCTCGAATTGCTGGTCGGGCGGGAACAGGCAGGCATAGCAGGGCGTCTGTCCGCTGCGTGAATCAAATACGGCGACCTGTCCGTCCATGCGTATCGCCGCGCCTGACACCAGGGGTACTTTTGCTGCCACGCACGCGCGATTGATCGCGTGGCGGGTTTTGAAATTGTCGGTGCAGTCCAGGACGACCGTGGCCGCCGAGACCAGCCCAGCCAGAGTCGCTTCATCGGCGCGTTCGTAGACAGTTTGCACATCGACTTCTGGATTGATCTGCGCCAGCGTCTGTTTGCCGGAAACAGCCTTCGGTTGCCCCACGCGCGCGGTGGTGTGCAGAATCTGCCGCTGCAGATTGGTCAGGTCCACCGTGTCATGATCGACCAGCGTGATTTTGCCCACCCCGGCCGAAGCAAGATACAGCGCCACCGGCGAACCCAACCCACCCGCGCCGATCACAATCGCGTGTGCGGCCAGCAGCTTTTCCTGGCCTTCGATGCCAATCTCGTCGAGAAGAATATGACGCGAGTAGCGCAGCAGTTGTTGGTCGTTCATGGCAAACAGACGTTCAGCGGATAAAAAAACGGCCGCATCACTGCGGCCGGGTTTGATTCAGAGCGGAATTATTTTTTCTCGCCGTTGCCGTCCGGGTTGTTAATGGTCGGCTCTTTCTTGTTTTCGATTTTGGCGGACTTGGATGTCTGCACCGGCTGACCCTTCAGATGGGCCAGTGCCTGCGTAAGCTGGAAATCTTCCTTGCTGCCGTATTCCAGCGGCTTACGCTTTTTCTCCAGCGCGGCCAGACGTTTTGCCTCTTCGAGTTCATCGACGATGTTCGCGCCATTGCCCGCTTCTTTGTCGCGGTCATTTGACAAGTGCTTCTGCAGATCCGATTCGCGCAGACGCATGCCGTTCATGCCATCGCCATCTGCATATTCATCGACCAGCAGGTCCGGCACGATGCCCTTGGCCTGAATCGAGCGGCCGTTCGGCGTGTAATACCGTGCCGTGGTCAGTTTGACGGCCGTATCTGCAGACAGCTGTCGTATGGTTTGCACCGAGCCTTTGCCGAAAGTCTGCGTGCCCATGATGGTGGCGCGCTTGTAGTCCTGCAGTGCGCCGGCCACGATTTCCGATGCAGAGGCCGAACCGGAATTCACCAGCACCACCATTTTCACTTTTTTGATTTGCTCAGGCAGTCGGGCCAGCGGATCGCCACCGCCCCGGTTGCCGTAATACTCACGACGCGCGAGATAGGTTGCCTTGGAATCAGGCAGCTGGCCATTGGTGGACACGATCGGTACATCCTTGGGCAGGAAAGCGGCCGATACCCCGATCGCGCCGGGCAGCACACCGCCCGGGTCATTGCGCAGATCCAGCACCAGACCCTTGATGCTCGGATCTTGCTGATAGATCGCGTTGATTTTCTTCGCCAAATCATCAACGGTGGGTTCCTGGAATTGCGCGATCCGTATCCACGCGTAGCCAGGCTCGATGACTTTGCCCTTGACGCTCTGCACCTTGATTTCCTGACGCACGATCGTGATCATCAGCGGCTTGTCTTCTTCCTTGCGGGCGACAGTGAGTGTGATCTTGGTGTTCGGTTCGCCGCGCATGCGCTTGACCGCTTCGTCGAGCGTCAGGCCTTTGACCGGGGTGCTGTCGAGACGGGTGATCAGGTCGCCCGCCTTCAGGCCGGCTTTGTAGGCAGGCGAGTCTTCGATCGGCGAGATGACTTTGACGTAGCCGTCTTCCATCCCGACTTCGATGCCGAGACCAACGAACTTGCCCTGGGTTCCTTCGCGCAGCTCCTTGAAGGCTTTCTTGTCCAGATAAGCGGAGTGCGGATCGAGCGACGCCACCATGCCGGAGATCGCTTCGGTGAGCAGTTTTTTGTCTTCGACCGCTTCGACGTAATCGGATTTGATCAGGCCGAATACATCGCTGAGCTGTCGCAGTTCTTCGATCGGCAAGGGCGAGCCCGCGTTTTTCTGAGCGAGCGCATCAAATTGCATTGAGCCTGCGATGCCGGCGATCAGTCCCAGCCCTATCAATCCTGCATTCTTTAGTCTGCTACTCATGTCTCACCTGTTCATCCATGTCAGCGGATCTAACGCCCGCCCTTGGTGCCGCATTTCAAAGTATAAACCTGATTGCTCATTACCGCCGCTGTTACCCGCAGTGGCTATCACGTCACCTGCCCTGATACGGTCACCGGGCCGTTTGAGCAGTGACTGATTGTTACCGTAAATGGTCATGTACTGAGCGCCGTGGTCGATAATGATCAGATTGCCAAAGCCGCGCATCCAGTCCGAAAAAATCACTTCGCCTGCAGCGCTGGCCCGGATTTCCGTGCCCTCTGCCGCTTTGATGAACAGGCCTTTCCAGGTCGGGCCCTCGGGGCGTTTGGTACCGAAGCTGGCCAGCAGCTCTCCTTTGACTGGCATTTTCAGCTTGCCGCGCAGGCTGGCAAACTCGGCGCCATCCGGCGGCGCGGGCCGCTCGTCGGGCACGGGTTTGGTCGGGTTCGTCTGTGCGACGGCGGATTCAGTCTCCCGCATCTGCTCAGCGGGTTTCTTTTCGTTAGTTTTGCCCGGTGTCTTCTCGGAGGCTCTCTCGGTCGTTTTTTCCGATGGTTTTTCAGCAGCTCTCCGCCGTTCCGCGCGCTCTCTGGCATCAACTTGCGCGCGTGCGCGTCGCTTTGCCTCTTCTTCTTCCGCTTTCCGCTGCTGCACAATCAGCGTTGCCAGACGATCGACCAGTGCAGCCAGTCGTTCTTCGTCGCGCTCCAGGCGTCCCGCCTCTTTGCGCTGATGAGCAAGCTTGCCCGACAGCTGAGCGACGAGGGCCTGGCGTTTGCTCTTTTGTTTTTCCAGCAAGGTTTTTTGTTCGCGCTGCTCCTCGGCGATTTCGTTGAGTGACTCCCGCGCTTTTTCGGCTTCTGCCTTGTTCGCTTCAATTGCCGCCAGATTTTCCTGCAGCGCCGTGATCGCTTTCACCTGTTCGGCAGATACATAGCCCAGATAGCGCAGTTCGCGCGCCATGCGGTTGGGATTGTCGCCCGAGAGCAGCAGGCGCAAACGATCATCTTGTCCGGTCATGTACTGCTCACGCAGCATTTTTTCCAGACGCCCGCGCTGCGCCTGTACCGCTTTCTCCAGAGCTTCCTGACTGACGGATAGCGCGTGCAGTTGCTGCTTCGTGCGTTCCTGTTCGCTGGCCAATTCCCGCAACGCGCGGTTAGCGTTGGAGATTGCTGCTTCCGAGCCTGCCAGTGCATCGGCCGCATCGCCGCGAGCTTTTTCCGTTCTGACGATATCTTCCTTCAGATCGGAAAGTTTTTTGCGCAGTTCCGCACGCTCCTGCTCAGCCACTTGCTTTTGCCGGTGACGATCGCTGACCCGGTTTGGTGTTTGGGCAAGGGCTGGCCCCTGAGCAGACAGCACAGCCAGAAATAAGCTGCCAATGACAGCAAGGCGGGCGGACATGGTTGTGTTAACTGGACTTGCCCTGACTGGCGATGGCCTTCATGGCGGCTTCGATCGCCGAGGCATCGCCGAGATAGTAATTGCGCAGCGGTTTGAGATCCGCATCAAGCTCATAGACCAGCGGCTGGCCATTGGGAATATTCAGGTTGACGATTTCCTGATCGCCAACGCCATCAAGGTACTTGACCAGCGCGCGCAGGCTGTTGCCATGCGCAGAGATCAGGATCTGCTTGCCGGCCCGGATTGCCGGCGCGATTGAGTCATTCCACAGGGGCAGTACCCGAGCAACGGTATCTTTCAGGCACTCGGTCAGCGGAATTTCTTCGCGCCGGAGTTTGGCGTAGCGCGGATCGGCGAAGGAGGCGCGTGGGTCGCTTGCATCAAGCGCCATGGGAGGAATGTCATAACTGCGGCGCCAGATCAGCACCTGTTCATCGCCATAGTGGGCGGCTGTTTCAGTCTTGTTCAGGCCTTGCAGCGCGCCATAGTGACGCTCGTTCAGGCGCCAGCTGTGGACGGTCGGCAGCCACATCAGATCCATCTCATCCAGCGTGCACCAAAGCGTGCGTATGGCCCGCTTCAGCACCGAGGTGTAGGTAAGATCGAACGCAAAGCCGGCTTCGGCGAGAAGCCGGCCGGCATTGCGTGCTTCGGCAATGCCCTTTTCCGTCAGATCGACGTCGGCCCAGCCGGTGAATCGGTTATCGCGGTTCCATTCGGACTCGCCATGGCGCATCAGGACGATTTTGTACATGTTGGTTGCTGGATTGTTCGGTGGTGACGAGAAGAACATGCTGAGACGCTCCAAGCCTTCTATTTTATAATGGCGCGCTTGCTTCCAACGAACGGACTGTCGTGAAATTCTTGATTGACAATATCTGGCTGATTCTCATTGCCCTGGTTTCAGGGGGCGCGCTGGCCTGGCCCTCCCTCAGCCGCAGTAAAAATACCTTGTCCACCTTGCAGGCCACACAATTGCTCAACAAGGGCAAGACGCTGATACTGGACGTACGTGCTGCCGACGAATACAAGGCGGGTCATTTGCGCCAGTCGAAGAACATCCCGCTGAATGAGTTGCCTGCCCGTATGGACGATCTGAATAAATCGACCCCGGTTCTGGTGGTTTGTCAGACCGATACCCGGGCCGGCCGCGGTGCGTCGCAACTGCGTCGCGCTGGCTTTAATGAGGTTTACGTACTCGAAGGTGGTTTTATGGCCTGGAAGTCGCAGGGCCTGCCGATAGCTGAATAAAGGGATCCCGATCATGAGTGCGAAAGTGCGTATGTACACGACGGGCGTCTGCCCTTACTGCAACATGGCCGAGCGTTTGCTCAAAGCCAAGGGTGTTGATGAGATCGAAAAAATTCGTGTCGACCTTGAGCCAGATCAGCGTGTGCAAATGATGGAGATGACCGGGCGTCGAACCGTGCCCCAGATCTATATCGGCGAAACCCATGTCGGCGGTTTTGACGATCTTTCAGCGCTGGACCGTGAAGGCAGGCTCGAACCCTTGCTGCAAGGTGCCTGATTTTCCCCGACGCTTCCTGATGCTTCGGCGTTTTTGCCGGCTGTTTTTTACTCATTAATGAAAGTGCTTCATGTCCGATCAGAATTCGCAAGCCACCGAGCAGCAACCCCAGTTCAATATCCAGCGTGTCTATCTGAAAGACATGTCCCTGGAGCAGCCGAATTCTCCCGGTATTTTCCTCGAGCAGGAAAGTCCGGCGATGGAAATCGCGCTCGACGTCAGCTCCGAGGCGATTGCCGACGGTTTTTTCGAGTCCACCGTCACGGTCACCATCACGGCCAAAATCCGTGACAAGGTTGCCTTTCTGATCGAATGCAAGCAGGCCGGTATTTTCGAAGTGCGGCAGGTGCCGGAAGACCAGCTCGAATTGTTGCTGGGCATTGCCTGCCCCAACATTCTGTACCCCTATCTGCGCTCCAATGTGTCGGACATGATTACGCGTGCGGGCTTCCCGCCTTTCCATTTGTCCGAAATCAATTTCGAAGCGTTTTACCATCAGCGCAAGCAGGCCATTGCTCAGCCTGCGCCGACCCAGGTACAGTAAAACCCCATGATGCGCGCGCTGCGAATCCTGAAGTTTTTTGTTGGAACGTCGTGCGCGCTGCTTGCGGCCGCAGCACAGGCGGCCGATTTCAGTTCGGTCGCGCCGCCGTATGGGGTCATGTATGACGCACCGACCCAGAAAGGCCGCAAGCTTCATATCGCACCGGCCGGCATGCCCGTCGAAGTACTCCTGACCAGCGGAGACTGGGCGCGCGTACGCGATGCATCGGGTGACCTCAGTTGGGTTCCGTCAGGCTCCTTGCTGCCCCGTCGGACACTGATCGTCGAGGTCGATCAGGCGGCGATTCGCGCTTCCGAAAACGATAACGCACCCGTCGTCTTTACGGCCTCGAAAGGTGTGCTGCTTGAACTGGCCGAACCGATCAAGTCCGGCTGGATCCGGGTTCGGCATCGCGACGGTGAATCCGGTTTCATCAAGGCATCGGAAGTGTGGGGCGACTAGGCGTTTCGCCGTCCTCATTCATGCAGAACGTCATCAACATTTCAGTCTTCGGCGCCGGTGCATGGGGTACCGCGCTGTCCATGTCGGTTGCCGATCGGCATTCGGTCCTGCTTTACGGGCGTGATGCGCAAGCGATCGCCGACATGAATGCGCGGCGCGAAAATAAGCGCTATCTGCCCGGTCTCACCTTGCCGCCTGCACTGCAACTGACCGCTGATCTGTCTCGAGCAGTGGCTCATGCGAGTGACGGACTGGTGATTGTGGCTACCTCGGTCGCTGGCTTGCGCCCGCTGCTGACGGCCTTGCGGTCCTGTGCGCCGCCCAATCTGATCTGGTTATGCAAAGGATTCGAAGAAGGCAGTGCTTTGCTGCCCCATCAAATCGTTCGTGAACTGATGGGTGAGTCGCTGCCGTGCGGCGCTTTGTCGGGTCCGTCATTTGCGCAGGAGGTGGCCCGCGGTCTGCCCTGCGCACTGACTATCGGCTCATCCGATGCGGCATTGCGTCAGCTCACGGTATCAGCGATTCATGGCAACGGCATGCGCGTGTATTCCACTGATGATTTAGCGGGTGTCGAAGTGGGCGGCGCGATCAAGAACGTGCTGGCGATCGCCACCGGCATTGCCGATGGTCTGGGTCTGGGCATGAATGCACGTGCTGCACTGATGACCCGTGGCCTTGCAGAAATCACGCGACTGGGCATCACGCTCGGTGGTCGCAGTGAAACTTTCATGGGACTGACCGGGGTGGGTGATCTGATTCTCACCTGCACCGGTGACTTGTCGCGCAATCGTCAGGTCGGTCTCGGTCTGGCGGCGGGCAAATCACTGGATACTATCGTCCATGAATTAGGCCACGTGGCCGAAGGCGTTCGCTGTGTGCGCGCTGTTCAGCAGCTCGCGAAGCAACATCAGATTGCCATGCCGATTGTCGATGCCGTTGCGCGGGTGTTGTTTGAATCTGAAACGCCCATAAAAGCCTTGCAACAGTTGCTCGCGCGCGAAGCGCGGGCCGAAGGCGTTTAAGGCCTTTAAGGCCTTTCTCCCAGCTTCTCTCAGAGCGATGCGCCGAGCGTCTGCGGCCGGGCTCACGGCGCTTTGATTCGCAGCAAGGTCAGCAGCGCCGAGCTGTCTTTCACTGCTTCAACCGCGTGCGGAACGCCGCCATCAAGAAATAACATCTGCCCGGGCGTGAGCCTGATGTCCCCTCCGTGTGCGCGCACGATCAGTTCACCCTCAATGCACTGCAAAGTCAGTTCTCCGCCGATCTGGTGTTCAGGAACGCGGCGCCCTGCGTGCAGCACCGTACGTATCAGCTCCAGATGGGGTGTGCGGACGATGGCCGTTGATACGGCATTCGGTAAAGCATCGGCAAGAGGTAGGACACTGATCACATCGCCGGAACCGGCATGTACAAGGGACATCACAAACTCCTGACAGGTGGTGCTTTTAGTTGATGCGAATTCCAGTTGAAAATTCCGCAGGCAGGATCATGACGGGTGGGTTGATTGCGTCAGAACAATGATTGCTGCCCGCCGTAATTCACGGGCACTTTATTGCGGCGCACTGGTCAAACTGAGGTTGCCTTCATGAGAGCTTGCCTATGCTGTGCGCATTCCAGTCTCACCGTGCCGCTCTTCGGCATGCCGGATTTACGTTGATCGAAATTATGGTTGTCGTGGTGATCATGGGAGTGTTGGCCGCGATGCTTGTGCCGCGATTGATGGGCCGCACGGATGATGCACGCATTCTTGCTGCGAAACAGGATATCGCTACGCTGATGCAGGCGCTCAAACTTTACCGGCTGGACAATCAGCGTTATCCGACCACAGAGCAGGGTTTGCAGGCGCTCATCACGCGCCCGACCAATGGTCCTCAGCCTGCCAACTGGAAAAGCGGTGGCTATGTCGACCGCCTCAACAAAGACCCGTGGGGAAATCCGTATCAATACTTATCGCCCGGCACGCGTAGCGAAGTCGATATTTTTTCTTTGGGTGCAGACGGCAAGCCGGGCGGCAATGGTAATGACGCGGATATTGGCTCTTGGGCTGAGTGAGCGTTTTTGCCAGAAGTTCGCTCCCGGTATAGGGCCCCGTTTGCCATCGATTCCGATGCGTCACGGCGATCAGTTTGGCAGCACCTCTGACGCGCAGGGTCAGCGCGGCTTTACCTTGCTGGAATTATTGGTGGTTTTGGTGATCGTCGGCATTTTGCTGGGCGCAGTCGCGCTCAACGCGATGCCCGGCAACGGGCAGCTTGTCCAGGATGATGCACAACGTATTGCATTGTTACTCCAGGCCGCGCGCGATGAGGCGATTGTTCGCAATCGTGCGATTGCTTTCGAAATTGATGAACAGCGCTACCGTTTCTTGATCCGGCAGAACGACAGCTGGCAAACATTGACGCAGGATGCGCTCTTGCGTGAGCGTGAATTTCGTCGCACACCGCTGGGCGTGACCCTGATCCCGGCGACGTCGGACCGATTGCCGTTGCGAATCGTGTTTGGTCGCGAGCCGGTCGATAAGCCGTTTGCGCTGCGGCTGACGCTCGGTACGCACAGCGCAACGATACAGGCCGACGGAATTGGCAATTTTCAAGTGCAGTAAACGAGTAAAAAATTAAACAAGCCAACGCAAAGTAGAGAGGCCATCGTCCGTGCCACATATCAACCGCTGTCATTCCGTGAGCGAAGGATTTACTTTGCTTGAGGTGCTGGTCGCGCTGGTCATCATTGGTACCGCACTTGCCGCGAGCTTGCGCGCAGTCGCCAGTCTGACTCAAAACAGTAGCGACTTGCGCGGCGCCATGATGGCGACCTGGTCCGCAGAGAATCGTCTGACCCAGATCCGGCTGGCGCGTGAATGGCCACCGCTGGGAAACAGAACTTTTTCCTGTCCACAGGGTGAGTTGCCGCTGCGTTGTGAAGAGCAGATTTATCCGACACCGAATCCTGCCTTTCGTCGTGTGGAAGTCGCAGTGGTGGATGAGCGTGATGCATCGCGCCGGATCATTATGCTGTCCCAGATTGTTCCTAATGCGATCTGAACGACGCAGGCAACACTTATGTGCGCAGCACGGCCTGACGCTGGTCGAATTGCTGGTGGCCATATCGATCATGGCTTTTGTGGCCGTACTGGGCTGGCGCGGGCTGGACAGTATTACCCGGGCCCGTGCAAGCCTGAATCAGGCGTTGGAAGAAACCCGTGGTTTGCAACTGGCGTTCGCACAACTGCAGACTGATTGCATCAATGTCGTAAATGCCGCCGAACTCGACGGTCGTGCGCCGGTACAAATCGACTCTGCGCGCATTACGCTGGTTCGCCGCACGCAACCCGAAGCTCAGCCGGGCGCGCTGCAACTGGTGACGTATCGCTTGCGTGATGGCTTGCTCACACGCGAGGAATCGCTGCCGACACGCGATCTCACGCGGCTGGAGCAATATGTGCAGCTCGTGCAGTCGCCCGCGCTATCGGGCACGCAGATTCGGGTACGCCTGCAAGCGGGTGTACAGGCGATGAACCTGCGTGTGTGGGCAGACGATGGTCTTGGCTGGCGCATGCCAAACAACACGGACAGCAATGTGCCGACATCCCGCGCGGCACTGATGAATCCTCAGGCGGGTACGACCTCATCCCAAATCACCTGGACCGGACTCGAGGTCGCATTGCGATTGCCAGGTCGGCAGGCCAGCCTGACGAAAATTTTCATGCTGGGGTCGGTATGACGCAGCCTCTTCACGTGTTGAAAAATCAGAACGCGGTGTTTGGCATGCGCCTGATAAAAAAGCAGCAGGGTGTCGCCGTGATTACCGCCTTGTTGCTGACGACGCTGGCGATCACCATCGTGGCCAGCCTGTTCTGGCAGCAGCAGGTACAGGTGCGATCGATTGAAAACCAGCGTATGCAATTGCAAAAGCAATGGGTATTGCGCGGTGCACTCGACTGGGCACGACTGATCTTGCGCGAAGACGGCAAATATTCTTCGATTGATGATCTGTCCGAGCCCTGGGCTGTCCCCCTGTCGGAGACGCGGTTGGACCGCTATGTCGATGCCGCATCTCGCGACACGGCGATCAATGCGGTGCTTTCCGGTTCGATACAGGATGCGCAGGCCCGTTTCAATCTCACCCGGCTGGCCGCCAATGGTCAGGCTCGGCCTGACGAAGTCGCTGTCTTTGAGCGATTATTGTCAGCGCTGCAGCAAAATCCCTCGCTAGCCCGCGCTGCGGCCGACCAGATCGCTGCCAGTCAGCGGCATGCCGGTGCCGGCACGCCCAGGCCAATCAGTTTTTTGCAGGTGGACGACTTGCTGGCGATACCCGGATTTACGCCATCGGTGATTACGGCCATTCGCAATGAAGTTGTTTTTCTGCCTCGCGCGACACCCTTGAATGTGAATACTGCCAGTGCGGCGGCGCTGGCGGCGCGACTGCCCTCGTTGTCGCTGTCGGATGCAGGTGCGCTGGTCGCACGACGACGTACTGCTGCCTTTCGTGATCTGAATGATTTCAATACACGTGTGCCGGGTATAGAAAGCGATCCGGACGAGCTGTCGGTCGCGACCTGGTTTTTTTTGGTGAACGGACGCGTGAGCATGCGTGAGGCCATGCTGCAGGTACAGGCCCTGATCGAGCGTCAGGGCACGCTGACGCGACTGCACTGGGTGCGCGAGGTCTGAGGCCTGCGTCAAAAA
>JBILCO010000027.1:0-12840 GCA_044353075.1 Burkholderiaceae bacterium | reverse complement strand
CACATGTACATTTCTCGGCTGGACCCATTCCCGAAACATGGATAGCTCACACCGACCCCAATCAATTCTGGCAAAAAGGCGCAGGGAAAGTAACGTGCTTCGACTCCAAGAACCCACCGTCCGACAATGAAATAGTCGCACCTATTAGGTGTCAGAAATAAATACACTAAATGACCTGAGGACTCGCAACACACGCTTTTCTCGAATTAAATTTCGTGTAGAGCCTAATTTTAAAGCCGCAAAATATAACTGCGCAGGAAACCGATGATTAATAAATTCATTTTCAGTATTCTAATCACCGTGGCTGTTGCGAGTCCAGCATCAGCAGAGAGAATTCGAGATATTGTCATTCGCGATTTCAACAAAGGAGTTAGCAGACTGACTTTAAACGATGAGCAAAAGAAAAAATGGGATGCAGTGATAAGTTCAATTTTTCACCTTCATGAAAAGCTAGGTGGTTGGGGCAAGTACTCTAAAGCTCAAAGCCCTTGGATTCAGTACCCAGGACATTGGTACATCACAACTAATCAAAGCGAAAATCCAGGCAAACTTATCGCCAGATATGTAGATATACAAGTCGAAGATTATCGACGAGTCGTGAAGGCTCACATTGATATTCATGAACGACTAGAGGAATTCGACGATAGCCTAGATCCAGACACCCGCAAAAGATTCCGTGGAAATTTTCGCGACGTTTGGACTTGGGTCTACGACAAGATGACCGAGCAAATTGAGAAAATTTTAAGCAGAGAGATAGCTGATGTGCGTAGCCAGCTCATAAGTCTAAAACTCACCAAAGAGCAACGCATAGAAATTGACGCGCTTATGGCTGAACTTGACGAAGCGCGGAAGAATACTATACGAACAAAAAGTCAAGGTCGCAAAGACCTTTGGGCAGTAATGAGTTCACCAGAAATTCCTTGGTCTCAGAGCCCAATGATGTGCAAATCCTATTTTGAATCATTCGCACTTACGATGAAATCCTACGCTGATGTGATAAGCGGCGCTGAAGCGATTCTAGATGAACAGCAGAAGTTACAGCTTCAAAAATCACTGATATCAAAATATCAAAAAGAATTGGATTTTTTAGTCACTCAAAAAATTTAAATGCCTAAACTAGATAAGGTTCAAGTGGCTTACCGCTTGCGCGTGAGACTTGAATCGCCCCAGAATTCGTGGAGGCCCGTTGGTTTAAGTTGAGGCCACCGGAGTAGCCTCGCTGGCAAGTTGCGGCCAGTAGTTTGCCTCCGCCTCGGCTGGTGGTATACAACCGATCGGCTCTAGCAGTCGGATATGGTTGAACCAGTGGACCCATTCCAGCGTCGCCAGCTCCACGAATTCTCGCATTTTCCACGGCGCACGGCGGTGGATCAATCCCGTCTTGTACAAGCCGCTGATTGTCTCTGCTAATGCATCTTCGTAGCTGTCGCCCCGGCTGCCAACGGAGGGTTCGATGCCTGCCTCCGCTAATCGCTCGGTGCAGCAAACGAATTACGCATCGGTGACGCAAAGCCACTGGATCCCGGCCTGCGCCGGGATGACAACTTTGATGCCAACAGCTCTTCAAGCGTCATCACCTGCATGTGATGAATGCTGCGTGGGCGGATCGCATGCGACGTGAATTCCCCACTCGCTCCCGGCGAAGGGGTGTAACGGAGGCTTCGTGCAGCATGCTGCATGCCCGCGCAACGGCACTGGCCTGCAAGGGAGGCATTGAATTAGCAACGCATGCGTCGCACCTGCCGAAGCGGTTTGGCTTGCATACCAAGCCGTGGCCCGTAGAGGGATCCCGTGTTGTTATTGTTATCAGGTGATTTTGGCAACAAGAAGCACGAAGCTAGTCAGAAATTTTTTCGCTTCCTTTAATAGTTGCATAGTTTTTCTACGAGATCTTGATGCTGTTATATTACATGCCAGAAATTTTTTAGGGCGTGTTCGAGCACCAATCCTCATGATTACAGTCGTTATTGCGTCCTATCGATACGGACATTTAGCCTCGCATTGTATTGAGTCTTTGCTATCTCAATCATGCGCGCCCGAGAAAATTTTATTTGTCGATGATGGCGGCTTGGATTGCGGTCATCTGCCAAGCTTATATCCGGATATTGACTACATTCTCAGGCCCAAAAATCTGGGCGTCGTCGATAATTTTCAAGACATGCTCTTGAAAGTGAGTACCGAGTACGTCCTTTTTATCGGCGCAGATAACTGGCTCAGATCGGACGCTATAGAACTGCTTACCAAAGAAAATGCCGACATCGTTACTTATGACATCGTAGTAACCGGGGAATTAAAAGAAGAGATTCTGGTTCGAGTACCCGGAGAAACCCGGCCACATCAGGGTGATTTATATTGGGATCGACAAGCGCAGCATCACGGTTCGATGATGTATCGGACCGCCAAGGGTCAAAAGGTCGGCTATAAAAAACGATACACAGATGGTCGTCATCCGCAGGAAGACTGGAATCTTTGGGACAAAATGCTTGAACAAGGTGCCACGGTATCGAGCCTTAAAGAAGGACTCCTGTTTTACCGGCGACATCGCGAGAATTTTTTGAAGTACGGGGATGACTACGTGGACTCGGACAATATTCAAGCCGCGTGAAAACGAACTGGTTTTATTTCAGCACCAACGTTTCCTCAATGTGGACCGTTGAAACAGGGTGGCGCTTTGTTGCCGCTTTTTATTTATTAGTGATTTAAAAATCGCCACTTTCTTTGCGCTGTCTCTTCCGGCAAGTGCTCTTCTCTGCGAGCGTCCAATGACGGTGCGCTCCTTATCTCCAATTCACCACACTCGAATTTCGACCGGCTAGTCGCTGGTTAGAATCAAGCCCCGCAATCAGCCAAGCGGCTCGTTAATTTAGCGCGCTGAATACGAGCGCTCCCACTCAAAATTTTCCACGAGGTCGAAATTCATGCAATTTCAACGATTTACCGTTGCACTGATTATGTCTGCCGCAACAAGCAGCTTCTCGATTGCCACTGCAGCCGACAGCGCACAGAACGCCAGCGCTGCGAGCACCCATGCAAGCAAGGCGGTCACATTAGGAGTCACCGCATCCGGACAGGCGACGCTCGGTGTTGTAGCCATACCTATACTTTCTGTCGGCGCGGTCAGTAGCGCCGCAGGGGCGGCGAGTACAGCAGCAGGCAAAAGCTCTGCGGCGGCCGGCTCATCGCTCAACGGACCTCTGCCGATTACGGACGAAACGATTACCGTCATTTCTCCCGCCGAGGCACTGAAGCAGCGCCCCACAACACCCGCTCGATAATTTTTATGCTGATTCAGACCGCCGACATCTCGAGAGCTAATTTGAAAACTTTTGCGGCCAAAATGTTGTTTTGTCTGTTGCTTTGGCACATGAGCTTCACCGCACAAGCCACTAGTTTCAGTGGCAGCAGTGCGCAGGCTGTGCCGCGTTTTCAAGCTGAAGAAATTATTGGATTTGCGAAGAAGGTCGAGCGAAGCCTTGCTACCGAAGGTGCTCGTGTCGCGATATTGGCCAGGATGGGGCGGCCTTTATCTGAAATGCCCGTTGGTATGCGCTTTACCCATGTGGCCTTTGCGGTCTACTCGAACATTACGCTGGCTAATGGCAGCGTCGTACCCGGCTATGCGATCTACAACCTCTATCAGAAAGATGATCGCCCGGACGTCAGTGTGCTGGCGCAGGATTTTCCGGTGGATTTTTTTGCCGGCGTCGCTCAGCTAGAAGCGGGCATTTTGATTCCATCACCTGAGCTGCAGCAACGGCTGCTGGACGTGATCAGTTCGCCCGTCTATTCATCGTTGCACGACCCGCGCTATTCACTGATTGCGAATCCGTACACGCTGGGTCGTCAGAATTGCACGGAATTTGTGCTGGATGTGGTGAATGCTGCGATTTATCAAACCAGTGATGTCAACATCCTCAAGGCGAATGCTCAGGCCTATTTCAAAGGGCAATCCGTGAATGTCAATCCATTCAAATTGATGCTGGGTGCTATGTTTTCTGCAGAGGTGAGTACTTCAGATCATCAGGGCAAGCCTGTGACTGCTACCTTCGAAAAGATTGCAGAGTATCTGCAGGCCTATGATCAAGGGAGCAAGGTGCTGACGCTCTTGCGGTGAACGGCTGATATTGGCGCAGTCTGCTTAGCTCGCATAAATGCATGCAGTGATCTCCGAACGGTACTGGCTAAAGCAGTCCCGCCACCAGGATCAGGAAGAGATCAGGCGTTTGATGCTGCTTATCGATAAGTTCAAGCGCCCGCTATTCGGTAGCAAATCCGAGAAGTTGGTGGGGCAAATTAATCAGCTTGAACTCGAGCTCCAAGAGCTGCATATCAAACAGGGTACGCACATCAGCGATACTGCCATTGCCGCACTCATCAAAGAACCCAGCACACCCCAGCGTCGGCCGTTGCATGCGCATCTGCCACGTAAGGTTTGCGAACACCTGCCCACCGCGCCGGCTTGCCCGGACTGTGGGGCTGCCTGGCAGCGTCTGGGCGAAGATGTGCGCGAGGTACTGGAGCACGTGCCAGCACGCTGCAAAGTCCTCCACGGAGTTTTGCCATACCTTGATGGCTTGCAGAAACGTTTTTGCAGGTAAAACGAGGCGGGGTTGTGGGGTGAGTGGCCGTGCCTAGTGCAACTGAACTATCAGGCCACCTTCCGCAAATTCCCCGCCATCACGGGCACCACCACCTTCTTACTCATCAACTCAATCAACACCATCACCCGCCGATCCCCATCCGCGATCTGATAAATCCCTTCGATTCCGGCAAATGGACCTTCCGTCAGCTGCACGCGCTCACCCACTTTGTAAAGACGCTCAGGGTCACCGATTGCGCTGGCTTCATAGGCTCTGAGCAGATCAACCAAAGCATCATCAATCTTGGCCGGCTCCGCACCAAACCACACCAGCCGGCTCACACCCTTGGTAGAGCGTATGGGGCTCCAGCTTTTGGCCATGAAATCCTGGGCGAGATAAATGAAAAGATAACGCGGGAACAGGGGCTCGCCAGTTAGGGCAAGCGCGCCCTGGCGGAGCTTTTCTTTGGGAAGCAGAGGGAGATAGCACTGGTAGCCCTGCTGCTCAAGATTCTGAAGCGCGCTCTTTTCCTGGCGGGGCTTGGTGTAGATGAGATACCAGTGCATATGTGTCTCGGTGCTTACATTTACCAGAAGTATCTTAACGGATCGATGCGCCTTTGATTCACGCACGGTTTCTAATCAGGCAACCATTCTGCAAGAAAACCCTGCACTTCATTAGCTTATCGGCATTATTTAGGCCTATTGTCGGTGATTGCCACTTCAATAACCACCAAATCATCTCCACCCAGACGCTATACTCCTCTCTGATATTCGCTCCCTCGGACCCCCATGAACACTGTACCCCTTTGGGTGCAAATCCTCGCTCTGGTCACCCTGACCTGCACCTCGGCCTTTTTTTCTATATCCGAAACCGCGCTGATGGCGCTGAACCGCCACCGCGTAAAGCATCAATGCGCTGATTACGGCGCTGGTGACGTCCATTGCCATTGCGGCATTTGGCAACAATGAAGAAGTGCTCACCATCGCTACCGCCGTGGTGGCGTTTTTTCTGATTGTGTTTGCGGAGATCACGCCCAAAGTGATTGGCGCAACCTATCCGGAGCGCATCGCGCTGCCGGCATCGGTCATCATCAAGCCGCTGATATTTGTCGGCCGACCGGTGATCTGGTTTGTGAATTTGTTCGTACGCGGTATTTTGAAATTGACCCGCATTCGTACCGGCAGCGAGATGCGCGACCAGCGTTTGTCGCCAGAAGAGCTGCGCTCGATGGTGCTGGAGGGCGGCAACTTCATCCCTGTGAAGCACAAGAGTATTTTGCTGAATCTCTTTGATCTGGAACGCGTGACGGTCGAAGATGTGATGACGCCACGCGCGCAGATTGAATCACTGAATCTGTCGGTACCGGTCGATGAAATCAAGCATCAGCTGACGACCTGTTATCACAACAAGCTGCTCGTGCATGAAGGTGAGGTGAATAACATCGCCGGTATTCTGCATGTGCGCAAAGCGATGGCGCTGCTGAACCAGGAACACGAACTCACCGTGGATCACTTCCGCGCTTTGCTGACGACGCCTTATTTCATCCCACCGGAAACAGATTTATTTACCCAGCTGCAGTATTTTCAGGAAAACCAGGAACGGCTGGGGGTGATTGTGGCTGGTGACGCTGGATGACATTATCGAAGAGATGGTGGGCGAGTTCACCACCTCCACGCCCAGTGCTTCACGCGCGGATCATTTTGGCTGGGATGCACGGGGGGCGTGTCTGCTGGAGGGTACGACCTCACTGCGCGATGTGAACAAGCGGCTCAATCTGAATCTGCCGCTGGATGGGCCGAAGACGCTGAATGGTTTGTTGCTGGAGGAATTGCAGGATATTCCTGAGGCGAGTGTGAGTCTGAAGATGGCGGATTGTGTGATCGAGATTGTTCAGGTGCAGGAGCAGGCTATTAAGATGGTTAAGCTTTATCGGGTGGGGTGAGGGTCATTGGATTGAACTTGGGCCAGCAAAATCCGGCCGAGCAACCTCTCACGCGGCGATTGTATTGTCAAATTAATATTTTATCGCTGCGCAGCAGCCCTTTTGTGTTCTTGCGTATCAACGGCTGGCGTTTGCAACGTCGGCCGATGGATATTCATCTTGAAATGATGCAGATGTTCGATTCCGGCACTTTCGATCTCGCGCACATCGACCCCTGGCTGCGTCGGTTTGCCGAAGAGCAAATTTAAAATCCTGAAATTCGGTTCCTGTATACCAACAGATTGGAGCGCTTGACCGTCCGGGCGCGACATTGAAGCTGCGCCGAAATCCAAAATCTCCGCACATCCTTTAATCTCCAACTGTTGTATCCACACATCACCCCGAGCCCAATCCCCCACGATCAACCGAGCCCACCCACATACCAAAAAACAACAAAACCCGATTGCCCGCAACACCCCGCATCATCCGCCCGCGCCCTCAATCCGCGAGCCTTCATGTCCGTCACCCCCGCATCACAACCGCCTGCCTCCGCCCTGCCGCGTGTGCTGCTGCAGGCGAAGCTGTTGACGGCGCAGCAGGTCGAGAGCCTCACCCGCAGCAGTACCAATGAAAAAATCCCCTTCATCGATGCGCTGCTCCGAAGCGGTACGCTGCAGCCGCTCGCGCTCGCGCAGTTTTGCTCGCAGACCTTTGGGCATCCGCTGCTCGATCTCACCGCGCTGGACACCAGCTCGCTACCCGCCAAAGTAATTGATGAGCGGCTGATGCAAACCCAGCGCGTGGTGGTGCTAGCCAAACGCAGTAACAAGGTGTGTGTCGCTATCGCCGACCCCACGCAGACGCAGGCGCTGGATCAGGTGAAGTTTCAGACGGGTTTGTCGGTCGATCCGGTGGTGGTGCCGCAACCGCAGTTGTTGGATCTGATCGCAAAACTCTCGCAAAGCACCGAGCAAAACCTTTCCGACATGATCGGTGACGATCTCGAAAACATCGCACTGGTGGATGAATCTTCCAGCAGCGCCAGCGATGCCAGCTCGAGTGAAATTGATGACGCACCAGTGGTGCGCTTTCTGCAAAAAATTCTGACCGACGCGATCAACATGGGCGCATCGGATCTGCATTTCGAACCCTTTGAAAAGTTTTACCGAATCCGCTTTCGGGTCGATGGCGTGTTGCGTGAAATCGCACAGCCGCCGCTGGCCATTAAAGAAAAACTTGCGTCACGTATCAAGGTCATTTCACGGCTGGACATTTCCGAAAAGCGTGTGCCGCAGGACGGCCGCATGAAGCTGGCTGTGTCTGCCACGCGCAGCATTGATTTCAGGGTGTCGACCCTGCCCACGCTGTTCGGCGAAAAAATCGTCATGCGGATTCTGGATGGCAGTCAGGCGCAGCTGGGTATTGATGCGCTGGGTTATGACGCTGACCAGAAAGCCTTGCTGCTCGATGCTATCCAGCGGCCTTACGGCATGGTGCTGGTGACTGGCCCCACGGGTTCGGGTAAAACCGTGTCGCTGTACACCTGCCTGAACCTGCTGAACAAACCCGGCATCAATATCGCCACCGCCGAAGACCCGGCGGAAATCAACCTGCCGGGTGTCAACCAAGTGAACATCAACGACCGCGCGGGGCTGACGTTTCCGGTGGCACTGAAAGCATTTTTGCGGCAAGACCCGGACATCATCATGGTCGGCGAGATTCGCGATCTTGAAACCGCCGATATCGCAATCAAAGCGGCGCAAACCGGCCATATGGTGTTCTCCACACTGCATACCAATGATGCGCCTTCGACACTCACGCGTTTGCTGAACATGGGCGTCGCGCCATTCAATATCGCCTCAGCGGTCAATCTAATTACTGCGCAGCGGCTCGCTCGGCGCCTATGCAGCTGCAAGCAGCCGGTGGACTACGACACTGACACCCTGCTCGCTGCAGGATTTGCCGAAGACGATCTGGGCGGCTGGACCGCCTATCAGCCCGGTGGCTGCGAGCGCTGTAGTCAGAGCGGCTACAAGGGACGGGTTGGTGTGTATCAGGTGATGCCGGTGACGGAAGCGATGGAAAAAATCATCCTCGCGCATGGCAGTGCGCTGGAGATTGAAGCGCAGGCACAGCGTGATGGTATTCGGAGTTTGCGTGAGGCGGGTTTGCAGAAGGTGAAACAGGGGCTGACGAGTCTGGATGAGATTCTTGGTTGTACTAATCATTAATTACCCAAGGAGTAATGCATGGCGATAGCCACCCCTTCCCGCACCAGCAAGCCCGCCAACAACGAATCCGTATTCGTCTGGGAAGGCAAGGACAAGTCCGGCCGTATCGTTCAAGGCGAATTACGCGCCCTCAGCTCAGCCAGTGCCAGCGCCAGTCTGCGACGTCAGGGTGTTCTGACCACGCGCATCAAAAAGAAAAAAATCGGGCGCGCCAAACGCATCAGCGAAAAAGATATCTGCTTCTTCACTCGCCAGCTCGCCACCATGCTCAAAGCCGGTGTGCCTTTGCTGCAGGCATTCGACATTGTCGCGCGAGGGCATGCGAATGCTTCGGTGTCACGCTTGCTACTCGATATACGCGGCGATGTCGAAACCGGCACCAGCCTTGCGCAGGCATTTCGGCGTTATCCGCAGTATTTTGATGCGCTGTTCTGCAATCTGATTGCAGCGGGCGAGCAAGCGGGCATTCTGGAAGACCTGCTGGCACGGCTGGCGACTTACAAGGAAAAAACCCTCGCCATCAAGAGCAAGATACGCGGCGCGCTGTTTTATCCTGCGGCGGTGCTGGCAGTTGCGTTCATCGTCACTTCGGTGATCATGATCTGGGTGGTGCCCTCATTCAAAAGCGTGTTCGAAAGCTTTGGTGCCGAACTGCCATTGCCGACGCTGATGGTGATCTGGATGTCGGATCGCTTCGTCGAGTACTGGTATCTTCTATTTGGCAGTCTTGCTATCGGTAGCGCCATCTTCGTTCGGACCTGGAAGCATTCACCGGCACTGCAGGCTGCCACCGATCGTTTGCTGCTGCGACTGCCGGTGTTTGGTGAGGTGGTGCGCAAAGCGGTGATTGCGCGCTGGACGCGTACACTATCGACCATGTTTGCCGCTGGTGTGCCCTTGGTAGAATCGCTGGATTCGGTGGGCGGTGCCTCGGGCAATGCGGTGTATCTGGACGCGACCCAGCGCATTGGCGCTGCAGTGCGCAGTGGCACCAGCCTGACGATCGCGATGCAGCAGACGCAGGTGTTTCCTTCGATGGTGACGCAAATGGTCGCGATCGGCGAAGAATCCGGCGCACTCGACCAGATGCTGCGCAAGGTCGCCGAATTTTATGAAGATGAAGTCGATGCCGCTGTCGCATCGTTGGCGTCGCTGATGGAGCCGGTGATCATGGTGTTCCTCGGCGGACTGATTGGAGGACTGGTGATCGCGATGTACTTACCGATTTTCAAGCTGGGCTCGGTCGTCTGATGACGGATGCTTTGCTGTCGCTTCCCTGGCTGATTGCCGGGCCGGGCTCGCTGTCGGCCATGCTCGTGTGGGCTGTCATCGGGCTGGTGATCGGCAGCTTCCTGAATGTGGTCATCCACCGCCTGCCGGTAATGATGCAGCGCGAAACCGAGAATTTCATCGCGCTGGAAAACGACGAGCCCGCACCGCACACCCGCCGCTACAACCTGATCCTGCCCCGCTCGGCCTGCCCATCGTGCGGGCATGCGCTGTCAGCGCTGGATAACATTCCGGTCTTCAGCTACGTCTGGCTCAAAGGCCGCTGCCGCTATTGTCGGGCGCCGGTTTCGGCGCGTTATCCGCTGGTAGAGATCGTTACCGCCCTGCTCTCGGCGGTGGTGGTCTGGCAGCTGGGCAGCGAAGTGCGCGGTATCGCCGCCCTGCTGCTGGTGTGGTCGCTGATTGCGCTGACCTTCATCGATATCGACACCCAAATGCTGCCCGATGACCTGACCCTGCCGCTGATCTGGCTGGGATTGCTGGTCAATCTGCAGGGCGGCTTTGTGCCCTTGCCTGATGCGGTCATTGGCGCGGCCGCAGGGTATTTTTCCTTGTGGTCGGTGTACTGGCTGTTTCGCTTTGCAACCGGCAAGGAAGGTATGGGTTACGGTGACTTTAAATTGCTGGCCGCGCTCGGTGCCTGGCTGGGCTGGATGATGCTGCCGTTTATAGTCTTGCTGTCGTCGGTGATGGGCGCGCTGGTCGGTATTGCGATGATTGTTTTGCGCGGGCATCAGCGCGACAAGCCGATTCCTTTCGGACCCTTCCTCGCCATCGCCGGGCTAATCGCGCTGCTGTTTGGCGAAACGCTGGTACAGCTCTGGCTGGGTCAGGGGTTGAGGCTGCAATGAGGAGACGGCACATCGGTGGACGATGAAAAATACGAAGTGGGTTAAAACAATAATGGAACCAACCAAGACTTTTAATAAATTTTCCGTCGGTCTGACCGGTGGCATCGGCAGCGGCAAGTCACTGGTCGCAGACCAGTTCGCGCAGCGGGGTGCCGCAGTCATCGATACCGACCTGATCGCCCACCAGCTCACGGGGCCGGACGGTGCCGCGATGCCGGCCATTCACGAAACATTTGGCGATGCCTTTTTGACATCAGAAGGCGCACTTGATCGCGCTGCGATGCGTGCCCATGTGTTTTCAGATGCGACAGCGCGCCAACAGTTGGAGGGCATACTGCACCCGATGATTGCGGAACAAACCCGCGCGCAAGCTGCGTCAGCCAGCGGTGATTACCTGATGTTTGTGGTGCCGCTGCTGACCGAATCCGGCCAATGGAAAGACCGGGTCGACCGTGTGCTGGTGGTCGACTGCCCGGAATCACTGCAGCTGGCCCGCGTGATGCAGCGCAACCAACTCTCGACTGAAGCCGTGCAGGCCATCATGGCAACGCAGGCGACGCGTGCGGCGCGTCTGGCCATTGCCGACGATGTGATCATCAATGACGGCGCAATAGACAGCGTCACCGACGCGGTTCGCCGCTTGCATGAGGCCTACCAGACGCTGGCAGCGAAGAAATAGCCGTCATTTCGGTTCAGATGTTTGTAATTTCCGGTGGCTTCGGTCAGAATCACACACATTCATTTCTGGCCAAACCGAGGAACGCTGCTTTGATCGTTTACGAATACCCATTCAATGAGCGTATTCGCACCATGTTGCGGCTGGAAGACCTCTACGAAAAATTCCGGTTTTTCGTGCAGCAGGATCATCCGCTCCAGCATCATGTCGCATTGGCCACGATCTATGAAATGCTCGAGGTCTCGGGCCGTGCTGACCTCAAATCCGATCTGTTGCAAGAATTGGAACGCCAAAAGCAAACGCTGCTGGGTTTCAAAACCAATCCGAACGTCGAAGTCTCCCGGCTCGATCAGGTGCTCTCTGACATTGAGCGCACCAGCAGCGCGCTGATTGGCCTGCAAGGTAAAACCGGACAGCACATCCGCGACAATGAATGGCTGATGAGCATCCGCGGCCGCACCATCATCCCTGGCGGCGCCTGCGAGTTTGATCTTCCCTCCTATCACGCCTGGCAACAGCAAGACGCCGGACAACGCCGCGCCGACATCACCGCCTGGTTCGCACCGCTCGAGCCTTTGTTCTCCGCCATCACCATCGTGCTGCGCTTGCTGCGCGAATCCGGACGCGCGAGCCACATCGTCGCCGCCGCCGGCAGCTTCCAGCAAATGCTGCAGGGACGCACCTATCAGATGCTGCGCGTGGCCATCGACGGGAAACACGGCGCGATTCCCGAAATCTCAGCCAACAAGTATGTGCTGTGGATACGCTTCACCAGCCAGGGCGGCGACATGAAGCCCAAGGCACATGAGGGCGATGTGCCGTTTGAACTAACTCTCTGTAATTTCTGACCCCACCTGCATCATGGCGACCGTGGTTGATTGCCCCACCTGCGGCACAAAAGTCGAATGGACCGAAGCCAACAAGCACCGGCCTTTCTGCTGCGAACGTTGTCGGCAGATTGATCTGGGCGGCTGGGCGGAAGAGAAGTATGTGATTCCGGGGGCGATGCCGGTGGAAGATGAGGATGAGCCGGGGGGCTGAGGTGGTTTTTTAGCCAGTCATCTTTCTGAGACCCTCAAAGAACGCTGAACGCCACTGGATCCCGGCCTACGCCGGGATGACGTGTGAAAAGCTGTTGGCCTCAAAATCGTCATCCCGGCGCAGGCCGGGATCCAGTGGCGTTCGAGGCACACCCATCCGTCTACGCAAACCTCACCCGATCCAGCCACTCCAGCAACGGCACCGTCGCCGGCAGTATCGGATCCACAGCAAACAAAGTCCCCTGCCA
>JBILCO010000295.1:0-2983 GCA_044353075.1 Burkholderiaceae bacterium | reverse complement strand
TACAAACAGATCGCACGTTTGAAAGAAATCTGGTTTCCCGTCACCGTCGCGCTGATTGCGGGGTCCACTGCAGCGATTACCTCAGCCGTGCTGGTGGGGTGGATGCTGGGCGGCTCAACCGCAACCCTGATTTCGCTGGCGCCGAAGTCAGCGACCATGCCTATTGCCATGGCACTGGCTGATCGATTCAACGGCGTCGTTGCGCTGGCCGCTGTTGCCGTCGCCATCACCGGCATTGTCGGGACCATCATGGCTCGTCCGTTGCTCAATCTCATTGGTGTGAATGATCCGGCCGTGCGTGGCTTCTCGCTCGGATTGACCGCGCATGCGATTGGCGTGTGGCGCGCCTTGCAGCACAGTGAAACCGCCGGTGCATTTTCTGCATTGGCCATGGCATTGAATGGTGTGACGACGGCCTTGCTGGTGCCCTTGCTGTTCTGGTTATTTCGCGTGACCGGCGCGGTGTTCTGATTTGGCGGATGCCGCTTATTCAATCCATGCTCGTATCTCATCGATATTCATTCATTCTTGCCAGCCTGATGACGCTCGTGCTCTGCGTGGGTACTGGGTCGCAGGCCACAGCGGCGCAGCCTCAGACAGCATCAACGATGAGCGAGCGTATGCGGGCCTGTACCGCTTGTCATGGCAAGGAAGGTGTCGCGACCAATCAGGGGTATTTCCCGCGCATTGCCGGCAAACCGGCCGATTACCTCTACAACCAGTTGCGCAATTTCCGCGAAGGGCGACGGCAGAACCCGGCCATGCGTCATTTGCTGGAGCATATGTCGGATGATTATCTGCGGCAGATTGCGCGTTACTTCAGTGAACTCGACTTGCCTTATCCGGCACCACAACCCACGTCAGCCCCGTCCGCCGTGCTGGCCCGAGGCGAGCAGCTCGTGAAACGGGGTGACAAGCAGGGCGACCAGCCTGCCTGCGCCGCCTGTCATGGCGCTGCCATGACAGGGCGACTGCCATCAACGCCCGGTTTGCTTGATCTGCCCAGAGATTATGTGGTCGCGCAGTTGGGCGCGTGGCGCGCAGGCACGCGCAAGGCAGAGGCACCCGATTGCATGGCACACGTCGCTCGGCGTTTGTCGCGTGAAGACATTCATGCCGTGAGCCAATGGCTGGCCGCGCAGCCAGTCCCTAAGCGCGGGCATCCGGCAGCGCCGGGCAAGCAAACCACCGGCATTCGCTGCAAAGACGATCCGAAATGATGCGTTCGATCGTTGAAAATTTTCAGAACCACCGTCCGCGACTGTGGGTCATCACAGCTCTTGTTTGCGTACTCCTCGCAGGGCTAGTCATGACGGTCAGTGTGCTGAACACGCGTGACGAAGCTGAGGTGGATGAACATCTCGCCGAACTGCCGTTCAGCGCTGCGCAGATTCAGCGCGGCGCTTATCTGGCGCGTGCCGGCAACTGCCAGTCCTGTCATACCCAAGCCGGCGCTGCGCCTTATTCGGGCGGTAAAGGCATAACCACGCCGTTTGGCGTGGTATATTCGGGGAATCTCACACCGGACAAAAAAACAGGCCTGGGTACCTGGAATGCATCGCACTTCTGGCGCGCGATGCACAACGGTCGTTCAAAAGACGGTCGCTGGTTGTATCCCGCCTTTCCGTATCAGCAGTACTCGCTGATCACACGGGAGGATTCAGATGCGTTGTTCAGTTACCTGAAGAGTCTGCCCGTGGTTGAGCAGCGGAATAAAGAGCATGCGCTGAATTTTCCGTACAACACGCAGGCCGCGCTGGCGCTGTGGCGAGCGATGTATTTCAAGCCACTGCAATTTGAGGCCGTAGCAGACAAACCGCTGCAATGGCAGCGCGGCCGCTATTTGGTCGAAGGTCTTGGGCATTGCGCGGCTTGCCATTCACCGCGCAATGCGCTGGGTGCGATCGTGTCGGGACGTGAGTTCAGCGGCGGCATGATGCTGTCGGAAAAATGGCTGGCGCCATCGATGCTGGCGATGGATAACGCGGGCGTCATGGATTGGCCGACCGATGATGTCGTGCGATTGCTGCGGGACGGTCGTACCGCAGCCGCCCATGTCAGCGGGCCCATGGCCAGCGTCGTGGCTGGCGGCACCCAATACCTGAGCGAAGCAGATCTGAGCGCGATGGCGGTTTATCTGAAAAGTTTTCCGAAGTCAGCGCAAACCATGCGTTCAACCGAGCTGGCTGACAAACACGTCATGCAGAGCGGCGCCCGGCTCTACGAGAAACATTGCGCCCAATGTCATGGCGATCAGGGCGAGGGTCTTGATGCGGTGTATCCCGCGCTGCAGGGCAATCGCGCCGTCACGATGGCTGACGCGACCAATCTGATCCACGTGATTCGGCAGGGAGGATTCGGGCCAGTGACTGCGCACAATCCCCAGCCTTATGGCATGCCACCGTTTGGGCATGTACTTAGCCACCCTGAGCTGGCCAACCTGATCACCTTTATCCGGCAGAGCTGGGGCAATCAGGCATCTGCAGTGAGTGAGCTGGAGGTTTTGCGAGGGCGGTAGATTTTACTTGCCGCTGCAAGCTGCGCGCACCAGTGCCTCGTCAGCGCTGCCTTCTTCAGGCTTGGTCCAGCCCCAGGGTCCGTGCGTCCAGGCGACGGTAATGCTGTTGCCCATGGGTTCGCTGTGCCAGGAACGAAGCATGTCGCGGAACATGCCTTTGCCACAGTCGTACTCATGACGAAACTTGATCGATTTGAAGGCCTGGCCCTGAATTTCCTGCGGTGCCGAGTAATCAGCGACATGCCACAGCAGCACCATGTTAGGTCCGGATTTTTCAGCAGTGCTGCGATCGATATACAGCGCGACTTCATTCGACGAATAATCAATACGTTTCCACTCCGCATGCGCAGCAACCGTGTTCAGCGCAAGTGCGGTCAGCAAGATTATTTTTTTCATGGTTTTCTCCGGGCGAACTGAGGCGGTTTCAGATTATAACAGCGCAGTGATTTTATTCAGCGCTTCCCT
>JBILCO010000240.1:0-3737 GCA_044353075.1 Burkholderiaceae bacterium | reverse complement strand
ACACCGCCATGCGCTGTTCGCGATCAACGCCCACCAGACCAGCGTTCGTCGTTTTGACCGATTGACAGGAAACCAGCGACAAGCTGATGGCCACGATCACTGCCATTGAAACGCTTGTTTGTCTCAAATTTCTCTCCCTTGTTGTTCTTGCCAGCGATAACTGAGGGCCGCCGCAATCCAGCCGGCCAGGCAGAACAATGCAGCGATTGTATAGACAAGTCGGGCGCCAAATGTATCCCAACAGGCCGACAGCAGCAATCCTCCCAGCGAGCCGCCCAGCCCATAAGAGACACTAATAAACAATGCCTGCCCGCGCGCCTGCAACGGGCCGGCAAACCAGCGCTGCAGGGTCGCGACTGACGCGGAATGATGAACACCAAAGGTGGCGGCATGCAGTATTTGGGCGATCAATAGCAGCAGCAGAGATTCGGCACCAAAACCAATCAGCAGAAATCTCACCACACCGACCAGCAGGCTGGTGAGCATCAGTGCGGCAACGCCGTAACGCCGAAACAGTGGCGCCTGAAAATAAAAGAAAAGAATCTCTGCCACCACACCCAGTGACCACATCAATCCGATGACCGTCTTGCTATAGCCAATCTCTGACAGATAGAGCGAGTAGTACACATACAGCGATGCATGCGCGGCAATCATCAGAAAGGTGGAGACGAAAAACGCGATGACTTCGCGCTGTTTCAACAGCTGTCGCACCGAGGGGGTGTCCTGCGAACGCTGCATCGGCGCTTCTTCGCGCATGTTGAGCGACACCATCGCCACCATCACGAGCAAGACCAGCGCGATCCAGGGCATGAGAGCGATACCCTGCCAGTCCAGCAATTGGCCGGCGACCATGACGGTGACAATAAAGCCGACCGAACCCCAGAGTCGCAGACGACCGTAATGGGTCAGATCACCGCGCATAGAGGAAAGCATCAGGGCTTCGGACAAGGGCCCCTGCGCGCTGGTGAACAGATTCAGGGCCAGCATCAGGATAAGGAAAAACGCGAAAGACTCACCCCAGAACATGCCGCCAAAAACCAGCGCCGAAGCAGCCGAGGTCAGACGAAGCACCATCACCCGGCGCCGGGTATGGTCGGCGACCCAGCCCCACAGATTCGGGCCGAAGATACGCATCACCTGCATCATGGACATCAGTACGCCGATTTGCACTGCGGGGATACCGCGATCGGCAAAATACAGACTGGCGTACGGCGAGAAGACGCCGATATAGCCGTAGTACGCGAAGAAAAATAACGCGAAATTCAGAGACTGCTCGGGCTTGGCGGCAGTCGACACGTCACGACGAAACAAATCAGGTACTGCCGGTGTTTACATCACCGCACTGCGCCCGGTGCCGCAGCGCGTGATCCATCAGCACCAGTGCCAGCATGGCTTCCGCAATCGGTGTGGCGCGTATGCCAACGCAGGGATCATGACGACCGAAGGTCTCCACCATCACCGGCTGACCATCCCGGTCAATCGAGCGGCGTGGTGTACGAATGCTGGAGGTGGGCTTTATGGCTATGGAGACCGTGATGTCCTGTCCGGACGAGATACCGCCGAGGACGCCGCCGGCATTGTTGCCGACGAAGCCTTCCGGCGTGATTTCATCACCATGTTCGGAGCCCTTGTGCGCGACCGAGCGAAAACCGGCACCGATCTCGACGCCTTTGACCGCATTAATGCCCATCATCGCATAGGCAATATCGGCATCAAGCTTGTCGAATAAGGGTTCGCCCAGGCCAACCGGCACATTGTGCGCAACCACATCGATACGCGCGCCGCAGGAATCGCCCGCTTTGCGCAGGCTGTCCATGTAAGACTCAAGATCGGGAATGATGTCGGCGTTCGCCGCAAAAAACGGGTTATCGCTCACATGATCCCAGGAGACGAACGGTATCGCGATTTCGCCCAGCTGGCTCATGCAACCCCGCAGCGTGAGCCCGTACTGAGACTGCAGCCATTTGCGCGCCACCGCCGCTGCACCGACCACCGGCGCAGTCAGCCGCGCTGACGAACGTCCGCCACCGCGCGGATCGCGGATACCGTATTTGTTCCAGTAGGTGTAATCAGCATGCCCGGGACGGAAGCGATCGACGATATTGCCGTAATCCTGGCTGCGCTGGTCTTCGTTACGAATCAGCAGCGCAATCGGTGTACCGGTAGTTTTTCCCTCATAAACACCCGACAGGATTTCGACTGTATCGGATTCCTTGCGCTGCGTGACATGGCGCGAGGTGCCCGGCTTGCGGCGATCCAGTTCAGGCTGGATGTCGGCTTCAGACAGTGGCATGCCCGGCGGACAGCCATCAATCACACAGCCGATCGCCGGACCGTGCGATTCACCGAAGGTCGTAACGCAAAAAAGCTTGCCAAGGGTATTGCCGGACATGACGGGAGCGTAAAAGGTGCGAAAGACGTCATTCTACCAGTGCGCGCCTGCGTAGCAGCGCCGAGAGCCAGGCGCGCAGCGACCGCGGATATTCCCGTCGAAAAAAACAAAGTAACAACAACATCACAAGATTGAGCAGCGCGGTAAACAGGAAGATCTCCGGCACCGACAAGCCCGAAGAAAGCAGCACCATCGCTGTCAGCGCCGCGAGCACCATGAACAAGGCATTCAGAATGTTCATGCCGCCGATGGTTCGCGACAGGTGCGAGCGCTCGGCACGTGTTTGTATGATGGCAAAAAGCGGCACCACGTAAATACCGCCACTGAGTCCCAGCAAGAAACAGTCGGCCAATATGCGGAATTGATCGCCAAAGATGAGATGTTTCGCGATCAGCAGCGAAGGCATCGGCCCGGAACTCGCCCAATAGAGATCCACGCCGAAAACCGTCAGTCCCAAAGCGCCCAGGGGCACGAGACCCGGATGAATCTGACGATCGGATAAACGCTCACACCAGAGCGAACCTGCGCCGATGCCCAGCGAAAAAGCGGTCAGGAGAATGGCAAAGATCTCGGGCGCGCCGTGCAATACATCACGTGCAAACACGGGAAACTGCGCCAGCAGCATCGCACCGAAGAACCAGAACCAGGAATTGGCAAGCATCGCAATGAACACGTCCCGGTTGGCGAATGAAAACCGCAGATTACGCATCATCTCGGCAAAGGGATTGCGCGCCACAACGAGGTGCGGATCAGCTGCTTCACCGGAGGGGACAGCGAGTGTAAGAAGCCACCCGATTATTGCAACCGCGATGCCCGCTCCGGCAATCAATCCGAAACCAGTACCTGAAAAAGCGACCATCAGCGCACCCGCCAACTGACCGGTGAGTATGCCGACGAAGGTCCCCATCTGGACCATGCCATTACCACCGACGAGTTCATTCTGTTGAAGATGCTGCGGCAGATACGCATGTTTGACCGGACCAAACAGCGTGGAATGCACGCCCATGCCGACAACGGCCGCCACCAGCAGCCACAGCGAGTGGGTGAACCATCCCACGGCAGCCACACCCATGATTGCGATTTCCATCAGCTTGACGACGCGCATCAGTGTCGCCTTATCGAACTTGTCCGCGATCTGGCCTGCGGTCGCCGACAACAGCAGGAAGGGCAGAATGAACAAACCGGCGATCAAATTGTTCAGCAGACCCGCATCAAGCGTCGTCCAGCGCAACGTATCGAACGTGACGACGGTCACCAGCGCTGTCTTGAACAGTTTGTCGTTGAAAGCCCCCAGAAACTGGGCGCCAAAGAAAGGTGCGAAGCGGCGCTGTCGCAGCAGCGAAAA
>JBILCO010000307.1:0-2829 GCA_044353075.1 Burkholderiaceae bacterium | reverse complement strand
GTTTCAAGAACAATCCGCTGCTCGATCAGTTCACGGAATACGCGAACAGTCAGCATGCACCCATCGTCGCGATTTGCGCTGCCATCGAAGCCGAGATCGCCGATCTGGATGATGAAGACAAAGGCGCGTTTCTGGCCGACATGGGCATGGAAGAACCCGGTCTGAATCGCCTGATCCGAGCCGCCTTCGGCCTGCTCGGCCTGCAGACTTACTTCACGGCTGGCGTGAAGGAAGTCCGCGCATGGACCATACACAAAGGTGACAGCGCACCTCAGGCCGCGGGTGTGATTCACACGGACTTCGAGCGCGGCTTCATTCGCGCGCAAACCATTGCGTTTGATGATTACATTACGCACAAAGGTGAGCAGGGCGCCAAAGAGGCGGGCAAGATGCGCGCCGAGGGCAAGGAGTACATCGTCAAGGATGGGGATGTGTTGAATTTCCTGTTCAACGTCTAAGGCTGAACGTGTCGCAAAAACCTGGAAATTGCGACACGTTTTGCTGATCTGTCGTCGTCGGCGACATGAATCACCACGGATCGAAAAATTTATCCATACATGGGCTCCGGTGATGTGATGAGCAGAGACCGGCGTTCCCATACAGTCATCAACACCTCGGCGAAACCGCATTCCCCCCCGATTTCAAATGCCGCCGATACCATCGCTGAAACGCCGCCGCCGGCAAGGGGCGGGTAAACCAGTTGCCCTGCACCTGACTGCAGCCATGCGAGCGCATGTAATCGAGGGATTGCTGGGATTCGATGCCTTCGCCCACCACATCCAGTGACAACGACTTTCCCATCGCAATGATGGCTTCGGTGATGGCCTGACTGCTTTTGTCGTGCGCCAAGCGACGCACGAAAATGTGATCAATTTTCAGTTTGTCCAGCGGCAGGTGACTGATTGCCGACAAATTCGAGCAACCGGTACCGAGATCATCCAGGGCGATCAGCATCCCCGCCGCATGTAACTGATTGAGCGTTTCAATTGCGTCATCAACACGCTCCATGACCGTGCTTTCATTGACTTCAATCTGGAGACAGTGCGGGTCAATGCCGGAGTTGCGCACGATACTGAGCAGGCGCGCGGCAAAGCCACGCTGACGAAACTGTAGAGGTGAAATGTTCAGTGCAATCATCATCGGCGGCAAACCCTCGGCAATCCATGCCTCATGCTGACGACAGACCTCGGCAATAACCCAATCTCCCAGCTGCGCGATCATTCCCGTGGACTCGGCCACCGGAATCAGCCGGTCAGGCCCGATGGTCTCGCCATCGCCAACCGGCAGGCGCAGCAAAGCCTCGACCGTGACCATGTGTCCGGACTCGACGTCAAGCACCGGCTGATAGTGCAGCTCGAAATGATTGTTGAGCAAACCCGCCTTGATGCGCGCCTCGACCGAGGATGATTTGTCGACGCGAAGACTCAGCTCAGGCGTGAAAACTTGATAGTTGCCGCGACCGTTCGCTTTAGCGTGATACATCGCCAGATCGGCCCGGTGCAGCAAGGTGTCGACATCCATTCCCTGCGCAGGATAGAAACTGATGCCCACCGATGCCGAGACAGACAGACTCAGCGCATCAATATCGAAGGGGCGTGACAAGGCATCGATGACATGTTTTGCGACCGTGGGTGCGGTGTATCCCTTGCTCAGATAAGGCAGCACGATCACGAACTCGTCTCCACCGATACGACCGATCAGGTCTTCATGCCGCACGCAGGCCATCATTCGGGCGGCGACCTCCCTCAGTAATCGATCGCCTATTTCATGACCGTAGAGATCATTGATAGGCTTGAAGCGATCGAGATCGATGAACAGCAAGGCGCCACGGCTGTGTTTGCGACTGGCGGCGGCGAGCAAGTGGCCCGCATATTCAAAAATCAGTGCCCGATTCGGCAAACCGGTCAGCGGATCATGCTGCGCCGCTTCGCGCACGCGCTGCTCCACCAGCTTTTGTTCCGTAACATCCAACATGGTGCCAATGATCTTGACCGTTTCACCACGACTGTTTTTATCGGCAATCGCCTGTGCAATCATGTAACGATAATGACCATCGCGATGCTGCATCCGAAATTCGGATTCCAGTGTGCCAATCGGCTCTGCGATGAATCGCTCCAGTAATCTCATAACGCCTTCTCTGTCATCGGAATGCAAACGGTCTGACCATTCCGTGATCTGATCCGGCAGCTCCTCCGGCTGATAGCCCAGCAAACGTTTCCACTGGGGTGAGAAATAAACCGTCTGGCCCGCGAGATCGCACTCCCACGAACCCAGCTTGGCGATATCGACGGCCAGCTGCAAGCGCCGCTCGGCATCAGCGCGCGCTTTTTCAGCATGCCGCCGCTCAGTGACATCACGTATCGTCAGCACACCCATGAGCGTTTTGCCTGTACCGTCTTTGACCAGCGCACCCCCGTAACTGAGGATGCGGGACCAGTTCGTGTGCACATTTTTCAAGGTGACCTCGACATCGCGTATGGGCTCTCCGCGCATGAGTCGCGGAATCGGCCACTCTTCCAACGGTAGCGAACAACCCTCCTGCGTGACGAGTCGATAATCTGTGGCAATTTCCTCCAGATTTCCCATACGTGCGTCTTGCTCCGTATAGCCGTGCAACTCCAGCGCCATACGGTTCCAACGCAGGCCGCGATCATCGGGCGAAACAACGATCAGTCCTTCATGCAGATTTTCAATGATGAGATTGAGATGCTCTTCGCTCTCTTTCAGTGCAGCTTCTGCTTTTTTCTGCGCCGTAATATCGGTAAAAATGACCACGCATTCGCCGGGCTGAGGACAGTAGGCATAGACTCGCAGCCATTGATTCAAATA
>JBILCO010000238.1:0-3808 GCA_044353075.1 Burkholderiaceae bacterium | reverse complement strand
CTGAAAAAACGGAAGTGAGCTTGAAGGGGATGCACCCTACGGACCGGCCGCTTTTCATGCGGCCTGTTTTTCTATCTCGCTGAACTGTCGTCGTACCAGAGCGATGTGTTCCCGTAGCACATACAGTTGATCGGCAAAGGCCAGTGGCGGCTGCAGGCCGTTGACTGACGCCTCGATATCGGTCAGACGATCACCAAGCTCGCTGCGCTGTGCGCTGTTGAGATCTTCACGCATGTCGCGCTCTATTTTCATCAGACTGCCATACCAGCGATAAATCCGCGAGCGTACCCGCCAGCGGTACAGCGGCGTAATCAGCCGCGACAGCGGCACGATCACGATGAGCAGCGGCACCACAACGATCAGGATGCGGTCCACCAGACTCGCCAGCCAGAAGGGCAAGCGCTTGTACAGAAAAGGTGCCCCCGAGGTGTAATAGCGCCGGGCTTCTTCGCTGATGGCGATGTCATGTTCGATCGGCGCCGGGAATTCGCCCGCTTTGCGATACATGCCGGGCTTGCCGTGTACTTCGCGGGCGGCAGAGATCAGCAGATCGGAAATGGCCGGATGCAGACCTTCACGTGCAATCAACTCCACGGGGGTGCCGACCAGTGAGGTGTCTGCAGGCGGCAGATTCAGCGCGAGATCGAAGCTGCCCTCCGGCGCCTCCAGTCGTGACAGAAAAGGCAGGCGACGCAGGTAACCATCGGCCTGACGCATGCTCATCAGACGGATGCCGGGCTCGCGCATGAGTTCACGTATTTTGCGGCCCCGTACCTGCTCACTCGTCAGAAAAATCGCGTCCGCTTTTTTGCTCAGCAACGCGGCAATCGCATCATCCCCATCGAGATCGAGCAGTCGGGTGTCTGCGCTGCTCATTTCATTTTCCTCGAGCATTTCCAGTGCAAGCGACCTTGTGCCGCTGCCCTCGGGACCGATCGCCACGCGACGGCCTTTCAGTTGCGTGAGCCGGTCCAGCGTATTGCGATCGCGATAGAACACCAGAAACGGCTGCACATACAGCGTGCCCAGTGACACCAGCCCCGGTGTTTCTTCCGCCTTCGCCAGACCGGTCTGGACCAGACCGACGTCGGCACTTTGTTTTTTGTCCAGCAGCAGCCGGAGATTTTCTGTCGATCCGTCGGTGATGACAACCTTCACGCGAATGCCGTGCGCCTCAATGATTTTTGCGTAACGCTTTGCCGTGTTGTGAAAGCTGCTGTCTTCAGCGCCGCTCAGAATGATGACCGTGCCGGGTGGTGCGGGGCGTATCAGCTTGACGGCCAGCCAGCCCAGAGCAACGGTCACCAGCAGCACCGGCAACAACACCAGCAGCAGATCGCGCCATGAAATCGCGATCAGTCTTTCCACCGGCCGACGGATCGCAGCACGAATCGCAGTAGGTTTGAGTTTTTTCATTCAGTGTCTTTGCAGTGAAGCTTGAAGGATGTCATGACACAGCCCCTTTGGGTTACATGACAGCACCGACCTGCCAGGGAACGAATTCGCTCTGGCCATAGCCGTGCAGCTCGCTTTTACTCGCTTCGCCGGAGGCGGTTCGAATCATCGTCTCGAAGATATGTGTGCCCATCTCGGCGATAGAGCATTCGCCATCAATGATTTCTCCGCAATTGATGTCGATATCTTCCTGCTGTCTTTGCCAGAGCGCGGAATTGGTTGCCAGCTTCAGCGACGGCGAGGGCGCGCAGCCAAAAGCGCTACCGCGACCTGTGGTGAAGCAAATCAGATTCGCACCGCCCGCCACCTGCCCGGTTGCACTCACCGGATCATAGCCCGGTGTGTCCATGAATACAAAGCCGTGTTCGCGCACCGGTTCGGCATATTCATACACAGCGCGCAGGGCGGTTGTGCCGCCTTTGGCGACAGCGCCCAGCGACTTCTCGAGGATGGTGGTCAGGCCACCGGCCTTGTTGCCCGGTGAGGGATTGTTATCCATCTCGCCCTCGTTGATCGCGGTGTAATTTTCCCACCAGCGGATGCGCTCGATGAGTTTCTCGCCGACTTCGCGCGACACTGCGCGGCGGGTCAGCAAATGTTCAGCACCATATATCTCAGGCGTTTCGGAGAGAATCGCGGTACCGCCATGCGCGACCAGCAGATCGACCGCAGCGCCCAGTGCCGGGTTGGCGCTGATGCCCGAATAACCATCCGAACCACCGCATTGAAGACCGACAGTCAGATGACTCAGATCGCAGGCTTCGCGCGCGCCTTCATTTGCCCTGGGCAGCATGTCTTTAATCAGCTGCACGCCTTTATCGATCGTTTTTGCTGTGCCGCCCGAGTCCTGAATATTGAAGGTTCGCAGCAATGGTCCTTCACTCAGATGGCTATGATCTAGCCAGGCCGCAATCTGGTTGGTTTCACAGCCGAGACCCACGACCAGCACACCCGCAAAATTCGCATGCCTTGCATAACCGCTGAGCGTTCGTCGCAGCAATTGCATACCAAGTCCGCTGTGATCCATGCCGCAGCCGGTGCCATGCGTGAGTGCGACTACGCCATCAATCTGAGGAAATCCTCGCAAGGCTTCAGGGTTCGTGCGCGGCGAGAAAAAATCAGCAATACCGCGCGCGACTGTCGCCGAACAATTCACGCTGGAGAGGATGCCAATGTAGTTACGCGTTGCCACTTGTCCGTTACTGCGACGATAGCCCATGAACGTCGCTTGTTGTTTTGCGGGCGCGGGTGGCGCATCGGCACAAAACGCATAATCGCGTTCGAAGCTGCCTTTGTCTTGACCGAGCGTGCAATTATGAACATGCACATGCTCGCCTGCCTGAATGGCCTTGCTGGCAAAACCAATAATCTGGTTATAGCGGCGCACCGGTTCACCAGCGCGCAGTTCACGCACGGCGATCTTGTGACCCGCGGGGATCAGACCGCGTACCGTGATGTTTTCTACCAAGGTGCCGCCAACGAGTTGCTGACGCGCGATCAGCACGTCATCCTGTGCGTGCAGTCGGATGAAAGTACTTTGAGTCGTCATGGTATTCCCCCGCGCAGATTATTTTTGAGGTTGAGCATACTATGGAAGCACCTCATGAAAGGGCCCGGGCACATTTGTGGATTCAGAAATTTGTGTAACTATAATGATCCCACTGTCATCATCATTAACAAAAATACCATCACACAGTGCACCGGCGGCGCCGGAAAAGCACGGGACACGAGACCATGACCACATCCTACCAAGAAGCGGCAGCAAACCTTTATCCCCTTTGGCAGAATAAAACCCGGTGTTCATCCCTGCCGGATGCGATTCGACCCGCAGATCGCATCGCAGGCTATCGGGTGCAGCAAGCATTTGCCGAGCGCCATGGTATCGCCGTCGCAGGCTGGAAGATTGCCGCGACCAGTATTGAGGGGCAAAAGCACATTGGTGTCGACGGGCCACTGGCCGGGCGCCTGTTTGCCGATCGTGTTCTGGCGAACGGCGCCAGCGTGTCGTTGACGGGCAATCTGATGCGCGTCGCTGAAATCGAATTCGCCTTTTGTTTCGGACAAAGGCTCATGCCGCGTGCTGCACCGTATACCACCGCCGAGGTGCTGGATGCCGTCGGCACGATGCATCCATCGATTGAAATTCCCGATTCGCGTTTTGACGATTTCGTTACCGCCGGCGCGCCGCAGCTCATTGCGGACAACGCCTGTGCCAACCTGTTTGTGCTGGGGCCCGGGCAAACGATCTGGCGTGAATTTGATTACATCAATATGCCCATTCACATAACGCAAAACGAGGCACCGGTGGATCCCGGTTTTGGTCGCAATGTGTTGGGTGATCCGCGCGTTGCAC
>JBILCO010000237.1:0-3817 GCA_044353075.1 Burkholderiaceae bacterium | reverse complement strand
CAGTCCAGGTGGTGCGCCGCGCCCCCATCGCACCAATCGCACCCCCGAGCAAACTCAGCATCAGCGACAGTGCCACCGCACCAAACGCAATCCATGCGGTGGTCCCGGCTTGCTGCAAGGCCTGGTTTGCCGCATCACGCCCGGCCGGAGAAGCCTGCTCGGGTGAACCGGACAGAATCAGTGCCTGATCGACGATGCCGGCAGCGCGATCACGCTTCACACCCATCGAGCTGCTCATGTAATCAATAGCCTGATCCCGGCGCCCGGCGCCGATGTGCTCTTGCAGCGTGCGCAGTGACTCAGGGCTGACATTGGTGCCCATTTGACGATTAATGAGCGCGCCCACACCACCGCTCTGCGCCACAGCCGCGCCCGGATTCAAACTGGAGAACAATCCTGACAGCAGAGAACCACCGGCAGAGGTCGCAAGAAATACAAACAACAACGTCGTTACAGCCCAAGTCACGACCCCGTGAAGCACGCCGTCCGTCTTGCGCTTGAGACCAGACATGCGTCCGGCGACATAAGCGCCGATCAGCGCTGCAATCAGCATCGACAGTCCGGCCCAGATCAATGCGCCGGTTGCCGGCCCTTCAACAGCCGCAACACTGCTGAGCGATAGTCCGCTGGCGATACCCAGCAACGTCAGCACCAGTTGTGCCGAGATACCAACGGCGACACCGGCCAGTACCGCACCCCAGCGAATGACCGGAAACAAGGGGCGTCGCACGATATTGTCCTGCGAAATCATGGTCCCGCCCGGAAAACCCGAGTCGCTCTCGAGATGAATGGTTGCCATGGGAAGGTCTCCTTGCTTAATTGAAGTTCATGAAGAGGTTCTTGAAATTATCCGCACTACGTTTGCCAGCACAGTTCAACCCCTCACAGATTTGGCTCGCATCAAAATCTGTATTTACAGGGGCGACAGCACGCCATTGGTAATCATCACGCGATCACCCTGTCCGACCGTTGGCGCGGCCTCCTGTGCAAAGGATTGTGTCGTTCCATCGTCCATGCGAATCGTGACTTTGTAAATTTGATCACCTGCACGCCGACGTTTTTCAATTTCATGACCCAGATACGCACCACCTGCGGCCCCCGCAGCCGTCGTCACCGTCTGGCCTGAACCACCACCGATCTGATTTCCGATAATGCCGCCGACCGCAGCACCGGCCAGCGTGCCGAGGCCCAGCCCTTGCTGGCGCGGTATTTGTTCTATCGACTGTATGGTGCCGCTTCCATTCACATTGCTGGCGATGGGCTGCGGTGAGACGGCAGACCCGCCAAGATTGCCAAGGCCTTCGCAACCGGCCGTTGTCAGCGCCAGCGCAAGGATCCCTATCGAAAAACTCTGTCGCCACATGATGATCTCCTGTGTCCTGAATGACTTATCGGAAAAAACAATCTCTGACATCAAGCACTAAACATGCCGGGGATATTGCGGGCCAGTAGCCGCAGGTATGCCGATTGCTTTTGCAATCAGGGGGCTGAAAATCAGCAACAAAGTTTGGTAATAAAATCGGGAGAAAGCATGCAGCAACAACAGAAAAATTCATCGCGATCCCGCTTGAAGGATCAGGCCGTACCGTTGACGATCGAAGTGATTGTGCTACCCATGCGTGAGACTTCGTGCTCATGACCCCGTCTTGTCAACGCGCGGTGTTTCTGGATAAAGACGGCACTCTGATCGAAAATCTTTCTTTCAACACCAACCCGGCAAAGATACGACTGAGTCCGGGAGCCGGCAGTGCATTGCAGCGGCTGCAGCAGCTGGGCTATCAGTTACTGGTCGTATCCAATCAGAGCGGCATAGGCCGCGGGCTGTTTGATGAAGCAGCACTCGAGGGGGTTCACGCGCGCCTCGCCAGCCTGCTGGCTGCTTTCGATGTGAGACTCAACGGTTTTTACTACTGTCCGCACTGGCTGCACAGCATGAAGGCTCGGTATGCGTATCTCTGTCAGTGTCGCAAGCCCGCGCCCGGTTTGCTGATACAGGCTGCACGGCGCCACTCACTCGATTTGACGCAGTGCTGGATGGTGGGCGACATACTCGACGATGTAGAAGCGGGACGGCGCGCCGGCTGCCGCACGGTGCTGATCGATAACGGCAACGAAACCGAATGGGAATGCTCGGCGGTGCGCCGGCCGCATCGCCTAGCCAAAGACTTGCCGGACGCAGCCGACATCATCACGCGCTACGACAGATAAGCTGCGACCGCTCGCCAGCATCAGACTATCTGCCGGCCAGATTACTGCCAGTAAGGTGGCTGATTGTAGAACGCGTAAATTTGCGAAGCCCAGCCCTCATCAGCCATCGAAGGCCAGTGATCTTTATCGAAACCCGGCGCCTGTTCCAGCCGCTCTTTGGGCACATCCAGCACAAAGCATTTTCTGTCGGCATCCAGAGTCAGCGCGCCCCAGGGAATGGCGAAGAGTTTTTCACCAAGGCCGAGAATGCCACCGAATGAAAGCACTGCATAAGCGACTCTGCCCGTACGGACATCAATCATGATGTCCTCAATGCTTCCCAGTTTTTCGGACTGGGTATTGATTACATCATCGCCTTGCAGCGTATCGGCTGCCATGACATCAGGGCCGGGACCACTGCGATCATCCGGCTGACGTTGCGCAATACGTGCGCCCTGCCCCTGTGTGCCTGGAGGAGGTGTGGAAGAAAGACTCATCTTGTTTCCTTTCGCTTTGAGAAGTTCGGCATGAACAGCCTTTCGCTATCCGGCTGCGGTGATTGGACTGTCTGACAGGAGGTTTCTTTCCCCTGATAGGCAAATTATTAAATGAACACTTAATTCAGCAGACCCCGATCGTAATCCGGCAGATTGATCGACGCGGACCGATGAACGGGTGTTTGCAGGGCAGTCATACTTTTTTCGTGGCGACCATATTCTTCGAGGCGGTTATAGAGCGTCTTGAGGCTGATACCCAACAGATCGGCGGCACGCTTTTTGACGCCTCCGCACAATTCCATGGTGGCGAAGATCAGCTTGCGATCCACATCGGCCAGTGACGTGCCCACCGGTATGGCCAGTGTCAGCGCACCAGTGTCGGACGAAGCCTGCGCGGGTTCAAGTATCTGGGCATCAATGATCTGATCGGACAATATATACGCACGGTGAATGAAGTTACGCAGCTCACGCACATTGCCCGGCCATTGGTGCGTGCGCAGAATGCCCAGCGCTTGTTCGGGCAGCGTTTTGGTGGTGCCATGGGCGCTATTGAGTTCATCCAGAAAATGGTGGACCAGTTGCTCGATATCCTGACCCCGCTCACGCAGCGGCGGAATGCGCAACGGGAAGACATTGAGCCGATGAAACAAATCAAGCCGGAGCCGACCCGCAGCAATCGCACTGTCAGGATCACGGTTGGTCGCTGCGATGATACGCACATCAGTGTGCAATTCCTGATTGCTGCCAATGCGCATGAACGATCCGGTTTCCAGCACCCGCAGTAACTTGACTTGCAAGTCCACTGGCATTTCCATGACCTCGTCGAGGAACAGCGTGCCGCCACAGGCGCGCTCGAAATAGCCTTTATGCTGACGGTCGGCTCCGGTAAAGCTGCCTTTCTCATGACCGAAAATTTCGCTCTCGATGAGCTGCGGTGAAATCGCACCGCAATTGACCGGCAGAAAAGGCTGGCAACGCCGGGCACTTTGCGCATGGATGGTTTGCGCGACCAGTTCTTTGCCCGTACCGCTTTCGCCCAGCAAGAGCACACTGGCCTCGGTCGGCGCCACACGACGAATATGTTCGGACAGCGTTTGCATGGCCACCGAGCAGCCCAGCAAACGCACCGATCC
>JBILCO010000026.1:0-13129 GCA_044353075.1 Burkholderiaceae bacterium | reverse complement strand
AGCCTCCTATTTTTCATTTTTAAAATCATCTAATAAGCAATGAACGACACTGGATCCCGGCCTGCGCCGGGATGACGATTTTGAGGCCAACATCTTTTCAAATGTCATCCCGGCGCAGGCCGGGATCCAGCGTCTTTCGTAGTAGATTAGCCGAATGTAAAAATGAAAAATAGGAAGCCACTCAGTCAAGTGACGTACTACTAAACAAACCATGCGCCAAATTATTCTCGACACCGAAACAACCGGACTCAATCCCAAAAGCGGTGATCGCATTATTGAGATCGGCTGTGTCGAGATGCTTAATCGCCGACTGACCGGCAATAATTTTCATTACTACATCAATCCGGAGCGCGACTCTGACCCCGGCGCGCTGGCTGTGCATGGTCTGACGACTGAATTCCTGAGCGATAAACCGAAGTTTGCTGATATCGCTGCAGCGTTTTGTCGTTTTGTGCAGGGTGCGGAAGTCATCATTCATAACGCCTCCTTTGATGTCGGTTTCATCGATGCAGAGCTTGGGCGCCTGGAGCTGCCCGCGTTTCATACCTGCGTGACAAAGATTACCGACACCCTCGCGCAAGCGAAAGAACTGCATCCCGGCAAGCGTAATTCGCTCGATGCCCTGTGCGAGCGCTATGGCGTGTCCAATGCGCACCGTACGCTGCATGGCGCGCTGCTGGATTCCGAGCTGCTGGCTGAGGTGTATTTGGCGATGACCCGCGGTCAGGACAGCCTGACCATGGATTTGCATTCTGACGGGTCCGGCGAAAACGGTGAGGGCGCGGTCGCATTGGCAGAGATTATTGTGTTGCCGGCACATCCCGATGAAATCGCCGCGCACGAGGCGTTATTGCAGGGGCTGGACAAGGAGTCCCGGGGTACCTGCCTGTGGCGGCAGCTAGAAAATTGATCGCTTTTGGCGCATGTGCGATAATTCGCGCCGGTTTGGGAGGTTAGCTCAGGGGTAGAGCGATCGCCTCACACGCGATAGGTCGCTGGTTCGAAACCAGCACTTCCCACCAAACCCAAAATAAATTAACCGGCCATTGGGCCGGTTTTTTTATGTCCGTTTGACGCATGCCTACTTCAGGGCTGTCTTTTTCGGGCAATGGCCGCGCCGGGGCGAGGTTTGTTCTGGCCGAATTTTTTTGCGATCCGGTTCACTGAGGGCGTTTCATGTTTGCTGAGGCCGCGCACACGGGGCGCGCCGGCATCGGACCGTGGTACCAAATGCTGAGGACCCTGGCCAATCAGTTCGCTGCGTCCCATGCGTTTGAGACCTTCGCGAATGCTCTCCCAGTTTTCCGGATCATGGTAGCGCAGCAAGGCTTTGTGAAATTTGCGGATTTTCCCGATGCGGGGTGTTTCCACCGTTTCCGAATCTTTTGAAATCTTGCGCAGCGGATTTTTCCGCGTGTGATACATGGTGGTCGCCATGGCCATCGGTGTTGGCAAGAAGGTCTGTACCTTATCGAGCCGGAAATCATTCTGCTTGAGCCACAGCGCGAGATTCAGCATATCGTCATCGGTGGTGCCCGGGTGGGCAGCGATGAAGTAAGGAATCAGATACTGTTCCTTGCCCGCTTCTTTCGAATATTTGTCGAACAATTCCTTGAAACGGTAATAAGAACCCATGCCCGGCTTCATCATCTTGGACAGGGGGCCGTCTTCGGAGTGTTCGGGTGCGATTTTCAGCAAACCACCGACATGGTGTGTGGCGAGTTCTTTCACATACTCGGGTGAGCGTACCGCGAGGTCATAGCGCAGGCCGGAGCCGATCAGAATTTTCTTCACGCCCGGTATGTCACGCGCACGCTGGTAGAGCTGGATCAGTTTGCTGTGGTCAGTGTTCAGATTCGAACAGATCGTCGGGTAGACGCAGGACAGCCGACGGCAGGATTCTTCAATGCTTTTCTCTTTGCAGGCCATCCGATACATGTTCGCCGTGGGTCCGCCGAGATCAGAAATGATGCCAGCGAAGCCTTTGGTCTTGTCGCGGATCAGTTCGATCTCACGCAGAATCGAAGGCTCCGAGCGGCTTTGAATGATGCGGCCCTCATGCTCCGTAATCGAGCAGAAAGTGCAACCGCCAAAGCAGCCACGCATGATGTTCACCGAAAAGCGGATCATGTCCCAGGCCGGAATTTTTGCCTTGCCATAGACCGGATGCGGCGCGCGTGCATAAGGCAGATCGAACACGTAATCCATCTCATCCATCGCCAGTGGCAAGGGCGGGGCGTTCAGCCATACATCGCGATCGGCATGCGCCTGCACCATCGCGCGTGCATTGCCTGGATTGGATTCCAGATGAAAAACACGCGAGGCATGCGCATAGCTGATCGGATCTGCTTTGACGACTTCAAACGCAGGCAGACGAACCACGCTTTTTTCGCGGATCTCTTTTTGCTGCAGAAGACGCTCTTCGCGCGTCATCAGACGCAGCGGTTTTTCAGTCGGTGGCGAATTGTCATCCGTGGTGGCACAGGCTTCCGGATCCTTTTCCTTCATTTCATACGGATCCGGATGCGGATCGACTCTGCCGGGGGTGTCCACCCGGGTCGAATCGACTTCACGCCAGTCTGCCGCCGGCTTCCAGCTACGTGACACCATGAAAGCGGTGCCGCGCAAATCACGAATCGTCTTGACCGATTCACCGGCGGCAATCCGGTGTGACAGATCAAGCAATGCGCGCTCGGCATTGCCAAACAAAAGAATGTCGGCTTTGGAATCGGTGAGTACCGAGCGGCGCACGGTGTCGGACCAGTAATCGTAGTGCGCAATGCGGCGCAGGCTGGCTTCAATACTGCCGATGACAATCGGTGTGCCGGGGTAGGCTTCACGTGCACGTTGTGCGTAGACAGTGACGGCGCGATCAGGGCGTTTGTTAGGTAAACCACCGGCGGTATAGGCATCGTCGGTGCGGATTTTGCGATCAGCGGTGTATCGATTGATCATTGAATCCATATTGCCGGCAGTAACACCGAAATACAGATTGGGCTTGCCCAGTGCGCGGAAAGCATCGGCAGACTGCCAGTCCGGCTGGCTGATGATGCCGACACGGAAGCCCTGGGACTCCAGTAGACGGCCAATCAGCGCCATGCCAAAGCTTGGATGATCGATATAGGCATCGCCAGAAATGATGATGATGTCGCAGCTGTCCCAGCCGAGTTTGTCCATTTCTGCGCGTGACATGGGCAGAAAGGGCGCAGGCTTCAGATCCGGCCGGTAAGGCGGAAAGGAGCGCAAATTGGCGGGCGTGGGTGTCATACGGCGTGCGGCTCTTGGTGATGGTGCGACAGTATGCCAGTCTTGCGGCCTCTGCGTACCGCAGCGCGCCCTTCCACCGCCAGGAAATGACCCTGTTTATTTGAAGGGATTGTCGATCGGGTCGGTCGGTGTCAGGCTCAGGTGCTCTGGCAGATCCTGTACCTGCTGCAGATGTGCGACCGCAGCGTCGATCAGCTCCTTGAGTTGCAGCGCCATGGCCAGCCCTGACTGATCGCGGGTGAGGCTCAGTGAACCGTAAAGTTCCAGCTGGTCTACACGGTTCTCGACATTGAGCCCGCCGATGGAGAGAGCCTGAGATTCGTTTTCAAAAGGCTGCAGCTTCATGGGGCCTCCCGGGCAGATCGTTGCTGTTTCCGTACGCGCGGTTCAGGCAAGGTGGCGATTTTTTCTTTCACCTCCGACGCTACGCTGGGAAAAAGTTTGATGCGGATGCGTTTTTCCAGCTCAGCAATCGACACCACTTCATAAACATTCTCCGCGGTATTCGGGGTAATCCAGGCAGCGCCTTCTTTTTTTTCCGCATCATAAACGGCTTTGTAAATGTGGGTGGGCACAAAAACCCGGCGATTGAGGCGCTCGACTTTATCGCCTTCGAAAATCGGTCCGGTCATCACATAGAGTTCGCCGCGCTGATTCGTCATGTGCCGTGTGGCACCCTCGATGGCAGACCAGAGTATCTGATTGTTTTGCGGCTGCTGCGGCACGATATTGGCCAGCGAAAAGCTCTCGTGTTGCGCGCTGATCGTTGGCATGTCAGCAGCCGGTGCCATATGGCCGCGGTCGTACCCCGAGCGAGCGTAGTCGGCAAGTTCGGCCCGGTCTTCGGGTGGCAGCGTTTCCTCAGGGTGGAACGTATCTTCGCGTTTGACGCTTCTGGCCCGACTCAGGGTCTCGCGCGTGAGTTTTTCTGCAACCCACAAGGGCGTGCGGGATACACCGGAATGCATCACTGCAAATGCTTCAAAACATAAGCCCACCGTTTTTTTCTGCAGCGCCGGACGCGTTAGTTCAGGTGCGGTCTTGTCTACAAAATGTTCAAGACAGGTCGTCGTCTGAGCGGCAGCAGTCCCGAGGATCAAGAGCAGCAGGCAGGCGGTCAGCAGTTTTTTCATGGGAAGGGTCATCGGCGGAACTTGCTGGTTCGAATCGGGCGATTAGACGAAGTTCCGATCGATAGTCGAAGATTCTAAAAAGAAATTTTACTCTATTGAAACTTTGAGCTTTCTTTCGTCCGGAATGTCAAAAAGCCTATGGAAAGTAAAAAGCGCCTACTTCGAGACCGTCGGCATGCTGGTTTGTTGTTGGCGAAGAAGTTCCGCCAGGCGGGAATGACGCTTGATGGGCGTACGCAGTTGCTGGCGCTGCCGCGTGGCGGTGTGCCGGTGGCTTATGAGATGGCGCGGCAGTTCGGGTTGTCGCTATCGCTCTTGATTGTCCGCAAGCTGGGTTTGCCCGGGCACGAAGAGTTTGCTTTCGGTGCAATCGCCAGCGGGGGACATACGGTGATTGATCACGTTCTGTGTGAACGCATGAGCGTGTCCCCGGCCATGGTGCAGGCGGTATTGCGGCGCGAGCAAGATGAGCTGACGCGCCGGGAGAAACGTTTCGGCGCAAACCTGTCTGCTGAGGCCCTCCGGGGACGCCGGGTGATTGTGGTCGATGATGGCATAGCGACCGGCAGCACCATGCTGGCGGCTGTGCAAGCCTTGCGGAGTTACGCTGTCGCACACATTACGATCGCTGTACCCGTACTGCCACGCGATGTTGCCCACAAATTGACGCCCCTGATTGATGCACTCATTTGCATTCACCAGCCGCAACCTTTCATCGCCGTGGGTCATTGGTATCAGGATTTCCGACAAGTGGGTGATGAAGAAGTGATTGAACTGCTGGCTCAGGCACAGCGTTTGCGTGACTCGACTGCTTCGATGCATTCATCCCCTTCGACTACTTAAGGAGAGCAACGTGGAATATCAGACCCGCAGTACCGAGATGCCCTGCTTGAACTGGGTCGGCGGAATCGCGCTTGGCGCACTGGCCATGTATCTGGCCGATCCTGCACAGGGGCGACGGCGCAGAGCTTTTTTGCAGGACAAAGTTGCTCATGTCACCCACTCGACATCGAAACTGATGGACCAGACGCTGCATGATGCCCGCAATCGATGGTCCGGCGTGCAGGCGGGTGCAATGCGTCTGCTGTCACCACGGCAGGCCAAACCGATTGACGATCATGTGCTGGAAGCCCGTGTGCGGTCTCGTCTTGGGCGCGTGATGTCTCATCTGCAGGATGTCGAGGTTCATGCGCATCAGGGCAGGGTGACCTTGGCCGGAAATCTCGGTACCGAAGAACAGGGCAAGATACTCAGCCTGGTGGCGGCGATTCCCGGTGTGGAGTCGGTCAGCGGACCGATAACGCTGGAGGGTGAGGGACATCGCCGTACGGGTGCGCGTAGTCCACTGTGGATTGCCGGTGCGGCAGGCGCTGGTCTGCTGACTTGGTATGTGCTGACGCGTGGGCGACCGCTGGGCCTGCTCGCTGCCGTTTCAAGTCTCGGTCTGATGTCACGCGGTCGCGCGGTCGGGCATCGAATCGCTGAACACATCGGCAGTCAGGGTTACGAGGCGGAGCGCACGATCGATATTGCGGCATCACCGGAGGTGGTATTCGATGTCTGGAGCCGCTATGAAAATTTCCCGCATTTCATGTCGCATGTCACCGAGGTCAGAGATCTGGGGCAGAGCCGATCGCACTGGATCGTGCAGGGTCCCGGTGGTCTGGATGTGGAATGGAATGCCGTTCTGACCGCCGCCGAACGACCGCATCGTCTGGCTTGGCGCAGCGAGCCCGATGCCGGCGTCGATCATGAGGGCACGGTGCTACTGGAACCCTTGGGTGAAGGCACGCGCGCCACAGTGTATCTGTCCTGGTATCCCCCTGCAGGCGCTACGGGCGAGGCACTGGCGGTGTTGACGGGTAAGGATCCGCAAAGTGTGCTGGAAGATGATTTGTATCGGATGAAGGACTTCATTGAGCGTGGCCTGCCGGTGCGTGATAAGGCGGGAACGCTGGGCGGAGGGAATGTGCTGCACTGAACGCGTGCGGGTGGATCAATGAGGCGCTGTGTATTGAAACGATCCGCAGGAACTTCAAGCGGAGTCGCTTGTTCAAAATGAAGCCGGATTCTCCGGTCAAAACAACCGTACAGGAGTGAGATCATGATGCAAGCCAATGAAGTCCAGCAGCGTGTCAGTCAGATTAAGCAGACCATTCAGAAAGCCAGTCAGGCATGTGACAGCGCAGGCGAGAGCGTACCGGCCGATCTCAAGAAAAGTATTCAGCAACTCGACAAGCGATCCGATCAGGCCTCGGAAACATTAAAGCAATCCTCGGATGAGGCATCCATACGCCAATGTGTTGATGAGTTGGAGGAGTTGGGTGACCAGGCCAAGACAGCCTGCGAAAATTCGGCCAATGTCGATCAGAATCTCAAAGACGCTGTCATGAAAGCGCACCAGGAACTCTCCCAGCTTAAACATCAGGTTCACTAATACAGAACCCGGTTCGTCGGTCATGCCGTTCTCACTGCTGGCGGTTTGCATTATCATGCGCAAGCCATCAACAAAAACAACAGGGAGACAGGTATGGCGGACGACCACCCGCTTTTGTGGACACCGGACGCGGATCGCATCGCGCGCAGCCGGCTGACCCATTTCATGCAATGGCTGGCCAGTGAGCACAGCCTGCACTTTCCCGATTATCAGGCGCTGTGGGCTTGGTCGGTCGATGACCTCGAGCGCTTCTGGTCCCTGCTCTGGACGTATTTCGATATCAAAAGCTCCGCACCCTATCAGGAAATCCTGTCGACTCATGGGATGCCGGGTGCTCAGTGGTTTACCGGCAGTCGCCTGAATTTCGCGGAGCAGCTGTTTCGCTTCAATACCGCGGGGGCAAGCGCCGACAAAGTCGCTGTGGTGGCGGAGTCCGAAGTGCGTGATCGCGTCACGCTCAGCTGGCGCGAGGTGCGCGAGCAGGTGACAGCGGTCGCCAACGCCTTGCGCGATATGGGTGTGGTACCCGGTGATCGAGTGGTCGCCTATTTGCCCAATACACCGGAAGCGGCGATTGCTTTTTACGCTTGTGCGAGCATTGGTGCGATCTGGTCTTCCTGCTCGCCCGACATGGGCACCGCCAGCGTGCTGGATCGTTTTCGTCAGATCGATCCCAAAGTGCTGATTGCGGTCGATGGTTATCGCTACGGCGGCAAGGATTTCAACCGGATGGAAGTGGTTGAGATTATGCGCACCGAGCTCAACACGCTCACGCATACCATCCTGTTTCCCTACCTGAATCCGAACGCATCACTGCCGGGCGTGACGAACTGGAATGCCTTGCTTGCGCATCCGGCAGCTGAGATGCAATTCGAGCAGCTGCCCTTCGATCATCCGTTGTGGATCGTCTATTCGTCCGGCACCACCGGTATGCCCAAGCCGATTGTACATGGGCATGGCGGTACGCTGATTGAAACCCTCAAGGCACATGCCTTGCATTTGGACCTGGGCGAGGATGATCGCTTCTTGTGGTTCTCCACCACCGGCTGGGTGATGTGGAATTCCCAGGTCACCGGCTTGCTGGTCGGTTCGACCATCTGTATTTACGACGGCAATCCGGGGTATCCCGATATCAGCCGGCTGTGGCGCTTTACCGAAGAAATGCAGCTGACCTTCTTTGGCATCGGCGCTGCGTATTTTACGAACTGCATGAAATCCGGTATCGAGCCCGGTAAGCAATTCAATCTGTCGCGGTTGCGCACCGTGGGTGCGACCGGCTCGCCGCTGGTGAATGAAGCCTATCAGTGGGTGTACCAGCATGTGAAGCAGGATGTGATGCTGGCGTCCATCAGTGGTGGTACCGATATCGCAGCGGCTTTTGTGGGAGCGTGTTCTATCCTGCCTTTGTACGCGGGCGAGATGCAGTGCCGCGCGCTCGGCGTGGCGGTGCATGCGTTTGATGATCACGGTCAGTCACTGACCGATGCGGTGGGCGAGCTGGTGGTCACCGAGCCGATGCCGTCGATGCCGCTGTATTTCTGGAATGATGCCGGCGACAAGCGCTATCTTGAAAGCTACTTCGAGCATTACACCGGCCTGTGGCGTCATGGTGACTGGATTCGCATTACGCCGCGCGGCGGTGCCGTCATCTACGGACGCTCTGACGCGACGATCAACCGGCATGGCATTCGCATGGGAACCGCCGAAATTTATCGTGTGGTTGAGGACTTCCCCGAGGTGCTGGACAGCATGGTGGTAGATCTTGAGTATCTGGGCCGCGAGTCGTGGATGCCTTTGTTCGTTGTGCTCCGTGAGGGGTTGGTGCTGGATCAGGCGCTGGATCAGCGGATACGCGAGAAGATTCGCACGCAGCTTTCGGCCCGTCATGTACCCAACGATATTTATGCCGTGGCCGAAATTCCGCGCACGCTGACGGGTAAAAAGATGGAGCTGCCGATCAAGAAGCTGCTATTGGGCATGCCGCTTGAGAAAGTGGCGAATCCGGATGCGATGAGCAATCCCGGATGTCTGCAGTGGTACGTCGGATTTGCGGCGCAGCGCAAGATGGCCTGAGCGCGAACCCGCGTAGTAGATAGAGCCTGTCCCGTTAGGTCGCTGGCAAGACGCACCGACGAAGACACTACAACTTGTACGGCAAGCAGGTGCAACGCCGCCAGCGGCCTAACGGGGTAGGCTCCTCAGGCGCCGACGATCCATCCTTCGAGTGCATCATGGGGCGGCAGGCCGTAGTGACTATCGCGGCGTTGCCAGCCCCAGGCAGCCAGCAGGGCGCATAGGACCGCATCGAGCAAATCACCACTGCCATCGTCGAGTAGTGCTCGCCGGTGTTTGCCTGCATCGAGCACGATCGCTTGCGGATAATCACCGGATTCGAGGACCTTGATAATCGCCAGACGCGCCGCCCGGCGTTCCGGTGTCTGCATTGCGCGCGCGTCATTTTTGTACGAATCGCGCGTAATCGATCGCGCGACCATGCCGGGATACGCTTCCAGCGCAATGCGTTGCGGATCACCCGCATGCATCAGCGGGATGGACACCTCTGCCGCCAACAGCATAGGCGCACCGGCATGCAGCATGTAGGCGACCGGGGGATTGACCCATTTCATTGACGACGAGGATCCCGAGATCAGGTCCGTGGCGCGATGAATGAACTTGCTGCCGACGGGCCTTGCGTCGCACACGGCTTTGAAGGTCTCGCGCAATTCACTGCGCGTTCGCTTGGCCACGTGGCGAATGAGTGCAGGCCATTCGGTGGGCCAGTCCAGTTGAGTGATCAGATCGCGGGGAAACGAAAACGGGAAATCGAACCCGGCCAGCCAGGGGCCGGGCTGTCGCAACCATTCGGCAAAGCTGTCGAAATCATGCAGCGTTGTCAGATCATGGAGCGTGAATGTACTTCGGACAAGGTAGCCCGAAGCAATCGTGATGCCTTTGCTGCGACGGGGTGCCGAAGTGAAATCGACGCCGTGCAGAAGGGGGCTTGCGTGAAGCTCTGCGTTACAGTTGGGCATCCGGCAGCACGACATTCACATCCAGCACCTCAAGGTTGCCCTTTCGGTCCAGTGAAATTTTCACGTCTTCCGGATTGATTTTCACGTACTTGGAAATGACACCGATCAGCTCCCGGTGCAGCGCCGGCAAAAACTCGGGACCACTGCTGATATTGCGCTCGTGCGCAATGATGATTTGCAGACGCTCTCTGGCCGAGCTGGCTGAAGATTTAAAAAAGAAGGAGAGTAGTGACATGATCACTTGCCTCCGAAGATACGAGACAGAATTCCCGGCTTTTCATAGTCCGCGAAACGCAGCAACCGCTCTTCACCGAGGAAGCGTGCAACGACGTCTTTGTAAGCATCGGAGACTTCGCTGCCGGCGATGTGAATCGCCGGATTACCCTGATTGGACGCATGCAGGACCGATTCCGATTCGGGGATGATGCCCAGCAGTGGTATGCGCAGAATTTCCTGTACATCTTCGTAGGAAAGCATTTCACCGGCCTCGACACGCTTGGGCACATAGCGCGTGATCAGCAGATGCTCTTTGACCGGGACATCACCCGTCTGAGCACGTCGGGATTTGGCCTGAATGATGCCAAGGATACGGTCTGAATCGCGCACTGACGAGACCTCGGGATTGGTGACAATGATGGCCTCATCAGCAAAGGTGAGTGCCATCACGGCGCCGCGCTCGATACCGGCGGGGGAATCGCAGACGATGTATTCAAAACCCGAGGCCCGCAGTTCGTCAAGAATGCGCTCGACACCGTCTTCAGTCAGCGCATCCTTGTCGCGTGTCTGCGATGCAGGCAGTACGAAAAGATTATCGCAATGCTTGTCCTTGATGAGGGCCTGCGTCAGCGTCGCTTCGCGATTGATGACATTGATCATGTCGTAGACCACACGACGCTCACAGCCCATGATCAGGTCCAGATTGCGAAGGCCGACGTCGAAATCGATGACGGCCGTTTTATGACCACGCAAAGCGAGGCCAGACGCAAAGCTGGCGCTGGAAGTGGTTTTTCCGACGCCGCCTTTACCGGATGTTACGACGATTATTTTTGTCACAAAAAACTCCTTTGCTGCGTTTTAGTCAGAAAAAAATTATTTCAATTCAAGCGGGCTCATGTCGAGATGCTCATCTCGCAGACGAATTTGCACCGCCTTGCCAGACAGGTCTTTAGGCCAGCCTTCGTCAAAAGTGCGATACACACCGGCGATCGAGACCAGCTCGGCCTCCATCGCCAGGGAAAAAATTCGGGCGTGTGCATTGCCCGCAGCACCGGCCAGTGCGCGGCCTCGCAGCGGTGCATAGACGTGGATGCTGCCGTCGGCAATCACCTCGGCGCCGGCATTGACCACGGCAGTCAGAATCAGGTCGCAGCCACGAGCGTAAATGCGCTGCCCGCCGCGCACCGGCGTGTCCACGATCATTGTGCCGGGTTGTTCGGTGGCCGTTGCCGTTGCAGATATCGCTGCCGCTGTGACGGTGGGCTCAGGCGCCGGCTCCGCTGTCGCGACCGCTTCCGGTTGGGGAGGTGACGGTGGTGATGTCAGCTCAAACTGTCGCGATGCATCGACGTGGTCGATAGCCAAGCCATGTGACCGGATTTCGGCTTCGAGACTGACAGGTACATTCCGAACGGCCACCGGGTTCAGGCGGTGGGATTTGAACAAGGCAATCAAGCGCGGCCAATCGATTTGCCCTGGCACGGGCGCAGGCGAGACCGGCGCAAAATCGATCAGCGTGAATTCGTCTTCAAAGTAATCGGGGGTTCCGGCAGTCAGTTGTGCGAGCGCTGAAGACAGCTTGTCGTGGTCGGTGTCGCCCAGCAGAGCAGCAACCGCGACCACCGTGGAAATCTTGATTTCCAGGGGCTTCCTGGCTTGGTTCTTTGACATACAGTCCCGGACTTGTAACGACCGCTCTCCGGCTACCGGATGAGTCGGGGCAAGACCGCGCTCGCCGGCTCCTATTATACCCCTGCTGTAGCGCTCGTTTGCGTATGCGCAAAACCCTTCTTTTTTCGGGCGCTGACTGCTTTGCCGGCACCCCCGGCCAGCCGCGCTGGCTCGTATCCGGTCAGGCTTTGGGTGATCGCTATTTGTGAATTCTCAAAGCCATATCATCGTTGAATGACAAACTGAATTGAGCTGGTCTGGGCAGCGTTTGCCATTTCCATGGTGTTTTTGCATCGGCGCTTGAACGTCTTTCGGACGTGCGCGTCAGTGTTCGCTGACACGATCTTCAGCAGCGCGTTTTTCTGATTCTACCTCGTTCTCAAGGAGTGATAATGCAAAAAGCACAGCATCACAATCCAGTCGTTGACATGGTTCAGCATCAGCTGGACGCATCTATACAGCTGGCTGATGTCGTCTTCTCCGGCACTGAAAAAATTGACCGGGCAGTATTGGATGTCACGCACCAGGCGGTTGAAAGCCAGCTCAAGCTGGTCCGGGCGATGGCCAATATGCGCGATCCGTCAAAAATCGCCGATCTGCAGTCCGTTATCGCCAATCGCCCTGAAAAGGCGATGCATTGTCAGCAGCAGATCATGTCGGCACTGGTTGAAATGCAAACCGAATTTGGTCGGTCTGTTCGCGACTACATGGATCGTGTCAGCCACAGTGCGGCAGAGCAGGTCGAGTCAGCGCAACAGCAGGCGACGACCGGACTGAATCAGCCGGGGCAGATGATGGCAGGCCCGATGGTCAATCCGTTTACAGGCATGATGGGTCTTTGGGAGCAAGCCTTGCGTGAGGCCAGCCGATTTGCCACTCAGAACATGACCGCGGCACGCAGCAATGCAGAAACCGCTGCCAATTTCGCGCGTGAAGCGGTATCAAGAACGGTCGAACATACGGTCGAAGAAATGGAGCATCCTCAGTCTCACAAGCGGAGCACGACACATAAGAAAAAATAATGGTCTCGCCATGATTCGGATGGGTTGTATCGAAAACCCATCCGTATCTTTTTAACTGAAGGTCAGAGGTCGGGGAGCACTTGCTGAATCCAACCCTGTTGCGTTTCTCGGTCCCGAGCTTGCGTTGCGACGACGTGTTGCGATGTCATCTGTGGGGCATCAGATCGCTGCGATCGGATTCCAGTCTTTCCCGACTTCCGTTGGTGTGGCGCGTGCGGCCGCTGCTTCTCGCGCACGTTTGCCGGCAGCTTTCGAGCGAGAGCTGGACGGTGGTAGACGACGCAGCGTGCGCAGTGCATCAATATCTTTGATGCCGATTGAGCGCTGGTCCACGCTGATCAGACCGATCTC
>JBILCO010000236.1:0-3841 GCA_044353075.1 Burkholderiaceae bacterium | reverse complement strand
TTTCTCTGACGGTTGCCGGCGTCGCCAGTTCCATGAACTGGTTTTTCAGCGTTTCGAGATGACGCACATCCTTGGCTGTCGCCTGAAGCATGCCTTCAAGTTTCGCCAGCCTCTCGCGGTACACCGTTTCCATGCGCTGCTGCTCTGCCTGCGTGGTCACGCCGCCCAGGCTGCGAGCGAGATCGGGCCTTACCTCTACGGCAATCTTGAACCCGACCAGATAGAGCATAAAGCCCAGAGTCACCAGCGCGAGTGCCAACCCGCCGATACCAATCAGCATTTTTTTCGCGGTGACCGAGATCGTTCGAACATGGCCCGTCGGGCCTGAAACCCACATCAGCTGCATGATGCTCGCCCTTAGTTATGTTGCGGTGTGGCAATTTCCCAGAACCCTGAATTATATGGATTTTTTCTCAATAATTCACTAAAAAGACGCCCAAAGTTTCCTTTAATGAAACTAAACATCGGGGTGTTGTCGATCTGGTCAGATTCGCCGCGCCAGCACGACAGCCGCGGCGGAACCAGCACCGACCAGTGCGCACCAGTTACGCAGCAGCCATGATGACGGTTCTCCGGCCAGTGCCGCCGCTTCGTCCCGATGGTGGCGCTCGTCAGACTGACAACGCCGTAGCAAGGGCAACAATCCCTCGGGGCCGCCGTGGCTTTCCAGATGGTCGATTTGCTGTTGGTAGTGCTGGTCCACGAAGGTCTCGACCGCGGCAATGGTTGCGTAAACGGCGCGGCGTCCGAACAGCGCGGGCAGTGCGCCGGTCAGCCATCCTGCGACTCGCCATGGCCCCAGAAGGTAGCTGCGGCGCACCGCAGGCTGGAGGGCTTCGATCAGCCGCAGATGTTCAGCTTCCGTTGTGCCATGTTGCTCTGCAAAGCGAATGAGTTCGGCGTCACCGCGCCATTGGCCAACGGCTGCGATGCCACGGTAGATGTATACGGCGCCTGTCTCGCCGGCATGATCGGAGCGCAGTTCACGCTCGAGGTAGACGGAGAGGCGCTGCTCGCCAGCCCGGGTTCGCGTGTCCGGTGCAGCGTCCAGTCGGCGGGCAACTGCCTGCAGTACCGGTCGCAGGTGCAGGAAGCCGCGATAGGCCAGCTCCATCAGGGGCAGCATGCCCGGCAGACGGGCGACGTGTGCCAGCCAGCGCCAGCCCGGCAGCCGACGCCACATCGCCACGAAGGCGGCGGCGCCATGCAGGCGCGAGCCATCGGCGCGCTGCACATGAAAACGCGCGAGTAGCATCGCGCGATCTGCAGCGTAAGTCGGATCGCTATCTGCCTCGCGACTGATATCGACGAAGCACAAAGCGCTGTCACTTCGTTGTTCCGCGAGACCTTTCACATGCGCGATTTCTCTGCGACACAACGGGCAGTCGCCGTCGTACAGCACGGTGAGCATGTCAGTGGTTTCTGTCGGGTTCACATCCGTCTCCTGTTGTCCTGCAATCGGCGTTGATCCGCTCGCCTGAAATAGTGCGAAATCAAAATGGCGTCTGCGTTATCTATCAAGGCGCCGTGTTTCAGAACCATCGATCAAAAAGCAAAAGGCCAATCCGAAGATTGGCCTAAGTGCTTGATTTCATTGGTCGGGGCGGCGGGATTCGAACTCGCGACCCCTTGCACCCCATGCAAGTGCGCTACCAGGCTGCGCCACGCCCCGACGAGTCGCGAATTATAGCAGAGGGCGATCGCCCAGATAATGGGCTTCTGCGCGAATTAATGCAGATGTCCGTGACTTTGCGCGGATTCCTCTGGCATTTCGGCATGCACAATCTCTTCGACGGAATCACAAAACAAAGGTGAGCCGCAGTCATCACAAAACTCGGGTGGAAAGACCGTATCGACTTGCTGCAGGCGTGTGACGCCCGCGTCCCGCAGCACTGCGATGATTTGCTGAACTGGTGACAGAACTGCGCCCGGACTCATCCGGCGATTACTGACAACGGACAGGTAGTCTTCGGCGCTCTCGTCATCATAGAGTGGCCAGACCACACCGTAATACACATCCGAGTTTCCGCTGACACTGAAGCTGATGCGAAATTCATCTACGCGCATGCCATTGGCTTCATCACCAAAGCCCGCAATGACCACCGCAAGTTGTCCGGGTTCGGTGGAGAGCGCTGTGGTCAGGTAGTTGACGGCAGCGCGCAAAGAAATTGGGCGTATTGCTTTGTCGGCCTCGCGGCAGGCGACGTAATAGGCACCGGGTAGCAGTAATTCGATGCCGCATCCGGGCAGCAGATTTTGCAAATTCGGACCTGCCTGTGTCTGCCATTGAGTTAGCGCCATGCTGCTACTGGCCTGAAAGCTGGGTCCCGCTTCTTCTTCCTGCCAGCGAAGCAGGGCCCGTCCCGCCTCAGCGGCCACGACCAGCAAGAGATAACGTGTGTCGGCCAGAAAAGCAACCGTCTCCGGAAAGGCCTGGGGTGTGCTGATGGCCTTGCCGGCCAGTGCCGCTTCGGCCATGCGCTGGGTGAGCTGATAGGTTTCGCAATACGTGCGCGGCAGCTGATCGATCGAGTAAAGCGCCGGTGCAATCGCAGCGCGCGTGTCAGCCGCAAGGATATGGCCATGAAGATGCGCAGTAATCGTCTGCAAGGGACCTGCGGGTATGGGGCCGGCGGCAATCGAAAAACGAGTCCATGCCAGCACCGGTACGGCAATCAGCAGCGCGTCATATGACTTGTTCTCGTGGGTGAGGCGACAGCTTGAACTGACGGCTTCAATGGCATCGAGCAAGGTGTCGTAAGCATCGAGGTCGGTGTGAAACAGATGATCCAGAGCACTGTCGATCGCCTGTTGCTGATTACTTGCCAGTAATTTTTTTAGTACCTGATCGAGTCGATCTCCCCAGCTGCGTCCTTCCAGGCGACTGTAGGCACGCGCGATGGAGTGCGCCAAAGTCGCTAGGCGCTGACTGTCGGCAGAGAATTTACGGGCAGGATTTTTTTGCAAGCGTCTCATTCAGCGTCAGATCAGGTAAAGGAAGTCCGATTCTAATGGAAGTCACTGGTGGGGTCCGCGCGGCATGAAACAAAAAAGCGCGGACTGGCCGCGCTTGAAGAGTTTGGGGTCGTTCTGACCGCGTTATTTTTTATCTGCTTCCGGGGTAGTCGCAGGTGTGCTGCTGTCAGCCTCGGCGGCCGGGGTTTGCGCAGCGGGTTTGTCTTGTTCATGTGACTGCGTCATGTCGTGGCCACTGGCCTCGCCCTGCATGTCAATGCTGTCGCCCATTTTGAAAACGACAGTTAAAGCAATTGCAGCAAAAATAATGAAAGCAACGAGAATTTTCCACATGATTGTCTCCGGATGTTTTTTGATTCAGTGTCTCAGTTGTCAGCCGGCTGGGAAAGCCGGCTGACGTTTCTTGCATCAGGCTGCGAGCAGTTGGCGCAGCACGAACGGCAGGATACCGCCATGGCGGTAGTAATCAACTTCGATCGGCGTATCGATGCGCAGCAGTACCTTGACCTGCGCGCTCTGACCGTTGGTGCGACGGATCACGAGTGTGACTTCCTGCTGGGGTTTGATGTCATTCTCCAGACCCAGCAGATCGAAACTCTCATTGCCGGTGATACCCAGTGATGACACGCTGTCGTTTCCGAGGAATTGCAACGGCAGCACGCCCATGCCCACCAGATTCGAGCGGTGGATACGCTCGAAAGATCGGGCCACCACTGCCTTCACGCCCAGCAGTTGGGTACCTTTGGCGGCCCAGTCGCGCGAGGAGCCGGTGCCATACTCTTCGCCAGCGAAGATCATGGTGGGTACGCCATTGCCCACATACTTCATCGCTGCATCGTAGATCGACATTTCTTCGCCGCTGGGC
>JBILCO010000254.1:0-3522 GCA_044353075.1 Burkholderiaceae bacterium | reverse complement strand
GCTCGGCAATGCGCGGCTAATGAAGGAAGCCGGCATCGACATCAACACGCTGGCATCGAAGGCTGATGAATTGCGCACGATGGGACAGACGGTGATGTTTGTCGCCGTGGGCCAGAAGTTTGCCGGACTCATCAGCGTGGCCGATACCATCAAGCCTGAAAGCCGCGAGGCGATACGTCTGCTCCATGCGGAAGGCGTGAAGATTGTGATGCTGACGGGTGACAATGCCACCACGGCGCGCGCTGTTGCCGCAACGCTGGGCATTGATGTGGTACACGCCGAAGTTTTACCCGAAGATAAATACCGCCATGTGCAGACATTGCAGCAGCAGGGTCGTATTGTCGCGATGGCGGGTGATGGCATCAATGATGCGCCAGCACTGGCTGAAGCCAGCGTGGGCATTGCGATGGGCACGGGTACCGATATTGCGATGAACAGCGCACGTATTGTGCTGGTCAAGGGTGATTTGCGCGGCATTGCGAAAGCAAGACAGTTATCGCGCGCGACCATGCGCAACATTCGGCAAAATCTTTTCTTTGCCTTCGTTTATAACTTTGTCGGCGTGCCGATTGCAGCGGGCGTGCTGTATCCGTGGCTGGGATTACTGCTCTCCCCGATGATTGCCAGCGCAGCGATGAGCCTGTCTTCGGTATCGGTGATTGCCAATGCGCTGAGACTGCGACGCACAGTACTTTGAAGGTCAACCAGAAGACCGCTCAGATCCGGGCTGCCTTCTCTGCTTTCTCAGCAAGTTTGCGCAAGACGTAGCCGGCAGCGACAAAACCAAAGCTCGCAGTCACGACTACTGCCGAACCATAACCCGCACAATTGAGGCCGGTGATGCCGGGTGCGTCATCATCGGTCGTACACAATTCAGGGTGACGCAGCGGCTCGGTGGAATACACTGCATCAACGCCGAATTTATTTTTCGTCCCGCGCGGAAAACCATGATGCGCACGCAAACGCTTGCGCACGCGTGCCAGCAGCGGTTCCTGCTCGGTACGTGACAAATCGATGATCGCAATCTTTGTTGGATCCATCTGCCCACCGGCACTGCCGATGGTCACCAGCGGTATCTGATGGGCGCGGCAATGCACGACCCGCGCCGTTTTTGCGCGGGCATTGTCAATTGCATCAATCACATAATCAAAACGACCGGGAACGATCAGGGTGGCGATATTTTCGTCGGTGACAAATTCTTCCACCTCGCTCACCTCACAGCAGGGATTGATCTGCGCAATCCGTTCTGCCAGCGCAGTGACCTTGGCCTGACCCAGGGTGTCGGTGAGCGCGTGAATCTGGCGATTCACATTGGATTCGGCCAGGTGATCCAGATCAATCAGGGTGATTCGGCCGATCGCGCTGCGCGCCAGCGCCTCCACTGCCCACGAGCCCACCCCGCCCACGCCGATCACGCAAATATGCGCCTGACGAAAAGCAGCGAGCGCCGCATCGCCATACAAGCGGGCAATGCCGCCAAAGCGCCGCTCGAAATCGATATCGGCAGGCTCTGCTGTGGAAAGCGAGGGAAGAGGAAGAACCGTGGACATGTCGCCATTTTAACGGACGGCAAGCCTCTCGCTCACTTACACTAGCGTTCTTGCTCCTTATTCCACAACGCTGTGCGCCGTCCTTCTCCCTTGCTGATGCTGATCGCCGTTGCCGTCACCGCCCATGTGGCACTGGGTGCGGCGCGCGTCACCACGGCGCTGTATGCGCTCTCGCTGCAAGCCTCCGAGTTCACGGTCGGCACCCTGATTGCGCTGTTTGCAGTGTTTCCGATGTTCCTCGCCGTGCCAATGGGTCGCGTGATCGATCGTATTGGCGTGCGTCGCCCTTTGATGGCCGGCTGCGCGCTCGCCTCCGTCGGCGTGACGCTGGCAGCGACCATACCGGGCCTGGGGATTCTGTATCTCGCTGCGGTGCTGACCGGCACCGGCTTCATGGCGATCTTCATCGGCACCCAGCATGCCGTGGGTACGCTCGCGCCACCGGATCAGCGGGCAGCCAGCTTCAGCCGGCTGTCACTGGGGTTTTCAGTATCGGCATTCACGGGCCCGCTGATCGCTGGCTTTGCGATTGATCACGCAGATTATTCAGTCGCCTATCTAATCTGCGGCGGGTTTACCCTGACCGCGCTCGCGCTGGGTGCCAGCGGCGCCTTGCGCGATCTGCCACTGCACAGCACGCCGAAAAGCGCGCGCAAAGGTAGTGCCCTTCAAATGCTGCTCGATCCTGAAATGCGGCGTATCTACATCGTGGGTATTCTGCTGGCAGCGGCCTGGGATCTGTTTACCTTTGTGACACCGATTCGAGGCTCGCAGCTGGGATTTTCAGCGTCAACCATCGGCATGATTCTGGCGACCTTCTCGGCAGCCACGTTCATCGTGCGGCTGGCCATGCCGCGCATCGTCCGGCATTTTCGTGAATGGCAAATCCTCACCGGTGCGCTGTCGGCTGCCACTGTTTGCTATGTACTGTTTCCCTTCATGCAGCAACCGGTGACGATGGCAATGACCGCCGCTGGTCTGGGTTTGGCGCTGGGTACCGGTCAACCCAATGTGCTGGCGCTGCTGCATCACAATGCACCTGCAGGCCGTGGCGCCGAAGCCATTGGTATCCGCGCCACCATCGGCAATGCCAGCGCGGTGATGCTGCCGCTGGCCTTTGGGGCAGCGGGCGCAGCGCTCGGACAATTTGCCGTATTCTGGGGGCTGGGCGCGATCATTGCGTGCGGCGTACCGATCGCTGCGCGCAAGGCGTTCAAACGTTTTCATCCGACTGCATGAAATGATTTCCTCAAATAATTTAACTCATTCACTCCACGCATTCACTCACCCATTCACTCTCTGAACATCATGTCCATCGCTGATCTTCGCCGCGACTACAGTCAGGCCACACTCTCTGAACACGACGTCGACCCTGACCCCATCACCCAGTTTGGTCACTGGTTTCAGGAAACGCTATCGGCAGAACTACCCGAGCCAAATGCAATGAGTCTGGCCACCGTAGGCAGCGATGGCCGACCGTCCCTGCGGATTGTGCTGCTGAAGGATTTCGATGCGCGCGGCTTTACCTGGTACACCAACTACCAGAGCCGCAAGGGCGAAGATCTGCTGAAGAACCCCCATGCTGCCATCACCTTTCACTGGGTTGAGTTGGAGCGCCAGGTACGCATCGAAGGCCGCGTCGAGCGTGTCGATCCGGCCGAAAGTGATGCGTATTTTCAGATCCGCCCGATCAAGAGCCGCCTCGGTGCGATCGCCTCGATGCAAAGCGAACCGATCGACAGCCGCGAGTCGCTGGAAAAAAAATTCGATGAAGCCAGCGCCGAATTCGGTGACAACCCGCCGCGCCCTGCGCACTGGGGTGGCTACCGGCTGACGCCGGAATGGATGGAATTCTGGCAAGGCCGACGCTCGCGGCTGCATGATCGTGTGGTCTATACGCGCAGCGAGAATGGGCAATGGACACGTCAGCGACTGCAGCCGTGATTCAATAAGGACTGCAAACTGTAGGGTC